>DVOQ01000027.1 GCA_018713485.1 Candidatus Avisuccinivibrio pullicola | reverse complement strand
ATGTATCAGGCCTTCTATCTGGTCCTGATCCTCTCGATGCCGCCCATCCTCGTGGCATCCATCGTCGGCGTTCTGCTTTCCCTGGTGCAGGCGATCACGCAGCTGCAGGAGCAGACGCTTTCCTTCGGCATTAAGCTTATCGTCGTGTGCCTGACCCTGTTTCTTACCGCAGGATGGTTCTCCCAGGAGATCCTGCGTTTTGGTAAAGCGGTGTTTGAGACTTTCTACGGTTTCTAGTAAGGTGCAGTCGTGACGGAGCTGTGGGCTTTTTTGCAGACGGATGAGGTCATGCTCAATCTCAGCGCTTTTTTGCTGGGATCGGTGCGGATCCTGATGTTTGCCGCCATGGTGCCTTTTTTAGGTCCGCAGATCTCAGGACCGGTGATGATGCCCATCGTGCTGGCCATCTATCTGCCCCTGCATCCTTTTTTAGCAGCGCAGGCCATACCCATATCCATGGAGAGCGTCGGTGAGCTGCTGGGACTTCTGCTGCTGGTGTTAAAGGAAGCGGTGATAGGCTATCTTTTAGCTTACGTCTGTGCCTGTCTTTTTTATGCTGCTCTGTGCGCGGGCATTATCATTGATAATCAGCGCGGTGCCTCCATGGCTCAGGGGGCCGATCTTCTGTCCGGGGCGGAGTCCACGCCGCTTGGCAATGTGCTCTTTATGGCGGTGGTAACGCTTTTTTTCAGCTCCGGAGCCTTCGTCAATTTTCTGAGTATTTTTTATGAGACCTACGTTATCTGGTCACCCTTTGAGCTGCTGCCCTCGCTGTTAAACATGAATCTGGCGGTATTTACTCTCGATAATCTGGACTTTCTCATGGTCAACGCGGTACTTTTGTGCGGTCCCTTTATCATTGTGGCTTTAATGTGTGATGTCTCCTTAGGTCTAATCAACCGCTTTGCCCCACAGCTTAACGTGTTCATTCTCTCCATGCCCATTAAAAGCGGTATCTGCGCCCTGCTCATCATCTTTTACCTGGGACCGTTCATAGATCATTTTGCCGAGCTGTTCTCCACGCTTAACATGCATTTTATGCAGCTGAGGAACATCTTAGGGGCAAGTCTTTCTTAAGTGCCAGAAGAGGAAGGCAGCAGCTATCACCTGGATTAAGGCGAGGATCTGCCCAAGGCCGAGGCTGTTTAGGATTAAGCCTACGCTTAAATCAGGTTCGCGCCAGAAATCGACTGCAAAGCGCAGAATGCCCTGACAGATGGCAAAAGCGCAGGCAAAGGCTCCGGCACAAGGCAGGTAACCGCGTTTTTTTAAAAGTGAGAGCAAAGGCAGGACCAGGATGAGATAGCCTGCGGCCTCATAGAGGGTCACCGCGTGCCTTAGCTTAAGATCCAAAGCCGGGTAGATGGAGGCAAAGGGCATACCCTCGGGGGCTGGTGTGCCGTAGATTTCAGCGCCGAGGTAATTCATGATGCGGCCGATGGGAAGAAGAATGAGGGCCGTTACAGCACTCAGATCAAGAAGTCTGAGCCGCAGGGAGGGCTCTTTTACGATAAGTAGCAGCGCCAGGATATAGCCTATGAGCGCGCCGTGAAAGGACATGCCTCCCTTATAAAGTTCAATAAGCTCGGACAGATGGCGGGCAAAATATGCTCTTTCATAAAAAAGCGCATAGCCTATGCGACCGCCCGCTATAGTGAAGAGGGCGATGAAAACCGTGTAGAACAGGGCATCTGCAAACTTCAGCTTCAGCTTTAGACACAGTAGCGTAAACAGCAGAAGTGTGCCTGCCAGATACATAAGTCCATAAGGTGAAAGCCAGTCACAAATCAGCATGTCTGGTCTGGAGAGGGATCTGGGATGACGAAGCGCTCATAAACCGCGTCGCCGAGAATTTCTCGGTTGGAGCAGTATTTGATCTTAAGTGCCCGCTGCAGATCGTTTTTGCGCGAGCAGCTCAGGGGCGCTTCAAAACCAAATGCGCTTAAGATCTGATTATTAAGACCGGTGTAGGAATTGGAAAGTTTGATGTAAAGAGTGTCGCTTGCATTATAAGGGGGAATGTAAACCGTCATGCAGGCGCGGGTGAGAGCTCTTTCAATTTCCGTTAGGCTATAGTCGGTTCCCTGTTTGAGGAGCGCCTTGCGGATGATCTCCAGCATGGCTTTGGTGACGAGGGCCTCAAATTCATTTAAAAAACTCTGCCCTGAGAGATCGGCCCGTGCCGGATGCGGCGTGAGCCTTGCTAAAAAGGGCTGCAGACCCGCTAACAGCAGCTGATTTTTCTCATCCTGACGCACGGTGTTCAGAGAGGTGAGAAAATTATTCAGGGTAGTTGCATTTAACTCACCCAGAGCCACGGCAATTTCCGGAAGGTTGGCATTCTGGGAGGCTTTTTTAAGCATATAGGAAAGGATCCGCTCCTGCTGTGAGCCGATGATGGTTCTTACCTGCATCAGGTAGGCATGCTCATCCTTTAAATCAAAACTGTCTCCGATGAGAGTGTACAGCGTGCCCTGCACACAGTCGCTTCCGGAAAAGAATTTCGCGAGAATGCGGTGATAGATAAGGGTGGACAGAGTGAAATCAAAACTCTCAGAGCTCTGGCTCTGCATGTAGGAGAGCATGTATTCGAGGTTGAGAATTTTGCGGAAAATATGTCTTAAGACGCGGTTGGAGTAAACATAGACGGGCATGCCGCTGTAGGCGAGGCTGTTCTCCTCCGGCGCTTCTATGTTTAAGCCCTGCTGCTCGAGCCAGAGATTTTCCTGTTCGAGATTATCGTAGCGGGGGAATTTGTCGCGCAGCCTGAGGTTGTTTCTGAGCTTTTCAAGAAACTGCGGATCCTTTTTTAAGAGCACATCATAACGGCCCAGCTTTTCAATGGTGCGGTGAGCTACCTTGCCCTCACTGTTGCGATAGGACTCCATGATATAGACATAGCGGTTGTTACCGGATTTTCTTACGTGTACATACATGTCCTGAACAATTCTCACCTAGGTGTGAAGCTTACTTTCCGTCAATGAACTCTATCTTAACTTATCGTCGCTTTTTGACAATGTCTTTAACTTTTTTTGTTGCGTAAAAAAAAGAGTTGACATCTTTGTGGATAAATGTGAGACTACACTTAATAAAAAGCTTAAAACAGAGATCGGGAGCAAAAACTCTTTTTTTCTGTGCTTTTTTGAGGGGCAGTCACCTTTTTGTTTTAAGGGCCTGCTAAGATAACTCCACGGCAATGAGCAGGAGTGAGCCATGAGCGGTGAAAAGACAGAACAGCCTTCGGCCAAACGCCTGCGCGACGCCAGAGCGCAGGGTGATATTCCCAAGAGCACTGAGGTGGTATCCGCAGCGACGGTGTTTGCTGTATCGGGCCTTATCATCGCCAGAGCTCCGGATATGTTCGCCAGCCTCTCGGCCACTGTCTCCTATGTGCTCGAAAATGCTCCGCGTCTGCCTTACGAGGAGGCTCTGGAACTGTTAAGCGCCGCGGTCATTCAGTGCTCGCTGGGGATTGTGATGCCCATTGTCGCGGCAGTGATCATCGCCGCCCTGGTTTCACTGCTGGCCCAGACCGGTTTTCTGGTCGCCCCGAAGGCGGCCATGCCCAAGCTGGAGAATTTAAATCCCGCGAAGTGGTTTAAGCAGGTTTTCTCCAGAAAAAACCTCTTTGAGTTTGTTAAGAACATCATCAAGGTTACGGTACTGACGGTAGCGGTCTATATGGCCATCAGCAATCACAGCGCCGAGATCTTCAAAATCCCCTCGGCTAACGTGGCCGCGCTGTGGGCGGCCGTGGGCAGTCTCTTTTATGACATGATCATCTACGCTTTGGTCGCTTTCGGCATTCTCGCGGCGGTGGACTTTGTGTATACGCGCTTTAAGTACACCAAGGATCACATGATGTCGCATGACGAGGTCAAGCAGGAATTCAAGGAAAGCGAGGGTGATCCGCACATCAAGCAAAAGCGCAAGCAGCTGCATCAGGAGATGAGCAATCAGGCGACGGTGGCCAAGACCCGCAAGGCCAAGGTACTCATCGTCAATCCTACGCATTATGCCGTGGCGATTGATTACGAGCAGGGCAAAACGCGCCTTCCGGTAATTGTCGCCAAGGGCCAGGGGGAGATGGCAAGGCGCATGATCGAGGCGGCCAGGGAGGAAAAGATCCCGGTGATGCGTCAGCCGGCCCTGGCGCGGGCCTTATTTGCCGAAGGAACGGAGGACAGTTTTGTACCCTCTGATCTGTTAATTCAGGTAGCTGAGGTGCTCAAGGTGGTCGCAAAACTCCGGGAGGATAGTGTATGAGCAATGGCTATCCCCTTGACAGGCTCATCGGTATCCGCGAACGCCGCTATGAGCAGATGACGGCTCAGAGACGGCATCAGCAGCAGGTTCTGCAGCAGACGCTAAAGGAGCTTGAGAACACGCGTCAGGAACTGTCCGCTTTCCTTGCTTTCCGCGAGAAGGAAATCGAAAGGCGCTATGCCGAGATCATGGACTGTGTCAGGACTCAGGAAGAGATCGCAGACTTTAATAGCGGCTTAAGTCAGCTCTATGAAAAGGAAGTGCAGTTCAGAACGGAACTTCGGGGGCTTGAAAAAAAGGCCGAGGAGGAAAGACTGGCCCTTAAGCGGGCCGAAGAACAGGTGGTCAGGGCCCATAAGGCCGTGGAAAAGCTTGAAAGTCACAAAGTGATATGGCTTTCAGGGCAGAAACGTCTTATGGAGTACCGGGCTGATTTGGAGATGGAGGATTTCAGGGTTAAGAAACCTGAATACTGATAAACATTTCCGGTTTAACGCCGGACAGACTTTATATTAAAAAGGGGATCAAAATGTCAGAGATAGGAAGTGTCAATGCAGGTACGGTGCACACCGTAGGTGAGCAGTCTACCTCAGAACTTGAGCATACGGGTTCGGTGCAGTTTATGTACGCGATGCTGCAGATGGAGCTGGCCCAGTCCAATAAGGATGCGGCCTTAAATAAAATCGACGGCATCAAGGAGGCTCAGACGCAGTCGAAAGCCTACACCGAGCAGATGAACGAGCTTCGGAACATGCAGATGCAGATGGACAGTCTGCAGTCTCAGTTAGATGCCCTGGGCGGCAATTATCTGATGGATGATCTGTTTTCCAAGGAAGATCTGGACGCTGAGATCACGCGTATGAACAATGCCATTACGGAGATCAATGCCAAAATCGCCGAGGCTCCGGATGATAACTCTTCCACCGTGCAGGTTTCCAAGGAACTGCAGGATTATGTCAACGGCATGGACTCTGAACTGATGGTGGACATGCAGCGCGGCGGGAAAGATCAGTGGCATTATGACTATGAGCTTCAGGCCGGACTTAAGGTGTTTGAGGCAAGGCTTGAGGTTCTGGAGCAGGCCTCGGCACTTTATGATGATATGGCTGCGCTCTGCGATAAGGCCGGTATCACCGTTGACGAAGGCGGCACGATCACCTCGAAGACTCTCGACTCGGCGATTGCCAACCTCGAAGGTCTGCAGGAGTCGGTGTCTGCGGATATTCAGCAGGAAATGGTTTACGTGCAGGATTATATGGGCCAGTACAATGCCTACACTCAGGGTTCAAGCTCGGCGGTTTCCGAGGCCAATGAGACTCTGAAGACTCTGGCCCGCGGCTAAGTGCGGTCAGCGGATTAACTTACAGATGAAAAAGGAGCGCATATGACAGATGCAATCGGCACAACCTCGGTGCATACCCTCCGGGAGACCTCGTCCTCGGAGCTCAACCCCACCGGTTCGGTGCAGTTTATGTATGCGATGCTGCAGATGGAGCTGGCACAGACCAATAAGGACGCGGCTTTAAATAAAATTGACGGTATCCGCAAGCAGCAGGAAGCGTCAGCGGAAATCACCGACGCCATCAATCAGCTGCGTAATCTGCGCCAGGGTCTTGAAAAGGATGACTCCAAGGTCAGCGTGAGCGGTAACGAGCAGTGGAATGAAGCATGCGAAGTCATGGACAAGTACGGGATTGAGCATAAAACTGATGACGGTAAGGTCATGCGCACCGATCTCGATACCATGATCGCCTCGCTTGAGGCCTCTCAGGAGGAGGTGAGTTCCGATATCCAGCAGGAAATGGTTTACGTGCAGGATTATATGGGGCAGTATAACTCCTATACCCAGGGCTCGAGTTCGGCGATTAGTTCCGCAAATGAAACCTTGAAGACTTTAGCCAGAGGAGGCTGATTATGTTGACTCAGGAACAGATTGACAGACTTATAGAAGAAACCCAGGCAAAGATGCGTGAAATCGATGCGGAGTTTGAGAAGACCAGACGCTTTATTGAGGAGCATCAGTCAAGCTTTGCCATGAGTTCCGCGATTAAGGCGGAGGCGGAGGCGCTGATGGCGGATGCCCGCCGCAGGGCCGAGGCTGCAGGCCGTGAACGCGCCTTTGCTCAGGAAGACGTAGCCGGCACTGCCGTTCCCAGGGCAAGGCGCAGCCGCGGTCTGGCCATCTGATAAGGATATGTCTCGTGTAAAAGGTGAGCTATATGGATATTTCGCAGGTTGGCTTACAGTCTAATGTAGGTATGCTGCATTCCGCTGAACAGCGTTCGGTAACCGGTTCTTTTGCCGGGATGAGCGTGCAGGTCAAGGAGAATGCCGCCTCGGCGCTTGCAGACAGCGCCGAGGAGCTCACCTTTGTCAGGGATAATTCACGGCAGACGAAGCTTGCCGATCGCAAGCAGAAAGCGGCAGCCCTGAATATGCGGGAGAAGGTGGAAAAACTCCTGCAGATGGTGCAGGCTGCGGCCAATAGTGACGATCACGCCCAGACGCGGGTCTTTGATGACTGGAAGAAACGGGGTGCCTCCCCGCAGGATCTTCTCGCGGGTTTAAAAAAACTTGGCGGACAGCCTGCCTCCAATTACGGTTTTCTGCTGCAGGCGGCATCTGAGGAGAGTGATCCTGAGGTTAAGGAAAAACTGGAGAAACTCGCAGGAGAGCTCTTTGAGAGCGAGAAAACCGCCATTACAGCAAGTCTCAACGCGCTCTCGGCCCTGGAGAATGCTTCTTTTGCCAGCTCTCTTGATTTAAGTGAGACCTATGCTGAAATTTCCGCAAATCCTCAGGAGCCGCAGGATCTGCTCATTTTTTTACAAAAACGCTATGGTACGGAGAACTTAAAGGAAGGGATTGATTTCATGTTCAGGGCCTTAGCTGCCGATCTCATGTCCGCGCAAAGCTCTCAGGAGGAACCGGTTTTAAATGATATTGCCAGCCGCTTAGGTAAAACACGAACCTTAAATGCTTCTCTTGGGCAGTTTACCGATTTTAAAAACCGCATCGCCTCGGTACTGCACTTTAGCGAGAAACTTGATCCGGCGCGGCTGCTTATTCAGACCGTGGAACTTTCCAAAGCCCGTTTCATTACGAGCATGCAGGTTAACGGTCTGTACCGCACCGAGGTTACAACCCGTAATCCTGAGGACGAGGTCCTGGTAGGTCAGGAGTTCATGAAGCTGGCCCGTAACCTGCCCTTAGAGCTGTTTGACAGTCTCGATGATCGCAACCGGCTCCTTGATGCGGTGCATAAGGAGGTGGATCGCCTGATTGCGGCCGAAGATGAATGGCTTGAGACACAGGGGTAAGAAAGATGATGCAAGAGCGCGAATACGCAGAATTTTTAGATTCCATGGGACTGCCGGAGCAGCCTTTCTCCCCGTCCACCCCCCTCTGTCTGGTGTTAAACGGGGAGCTGGAGCTCACTTTTGAATACAACGCGCAGGAGGATATCGTGCTGAGTCTGGCTTCAGCGCTGCCTCCCTATGCGCACGCTAAACTCGAAAAGGCCCTGCGCGCCGCTTCATTCTATGCAAAGCGCGAACTGGATTTTACGGCAGGTTACAGCCGCGATCGGCTGCTGCTTCTGACCCTTGTTCCGGGGGACTGCACGGCCTCTCAGCTTACGGAGACCGTCGCAGCTTTAATCCGTCAGTATGAGCATCTGGAGGAGTAAATGGCAGTTGATCTTTTAAATCCGAATGTCGGTATTTCCACGGTGCTGCCTCAGGTCAGCGCCGATCATCTGCCCTCGGTGGATAACTTCAATACCGTAGGCAATGCGAATACGGCCACGGCTGCCGAAAGTTTCAGGGCCTCCATCAGCCGCAATGCCTTTGAGGAGCATGTCAGAGCCGCCTTTACACCGGCTTTAAGCTCCGATGAGCTTTTGCAGCCGGCCAAACTGAATACCAGTCTGCAGGGGGCTTTTGAGAAACTCAGTCAGATGCGGGAGGACGCGGATATAAGGCGCTTTGTCAGGGATGATCTCAATCAGTTCATGGAAAACCGTGAGCTTCTTCAGACCTATATCAATCTGGTAGTTGAGGGATAAGGATGGAGCTTACGCCGCACGAACTCATGTCCCTGAGAATTCTGGCCTTTTTCTTTTATCAGACCGGAAGCTATGACAGCGCCATCCGGGCCGTAAAAAGCCTGCTTGCCCTTGATCCTAAGGATGCGTGGGCGAAGGGTCTGCTGATAGTGTGTGAAAGTGCCCGTGAAAATTACGCCAAGGTTCTTGCCTTAACCGAGGATCTCGATGAGTTTGCAGGGAATGTGCAGCAACATCAGGCTTTAACCTACCTGCGTGCCCTGGCTCTGCAGAAGACGGACCGGCATCCTGAGGCCAGAGCGCTCATGGAGCGTATGGGAGGCCTTAAATGACTCTGCTTGAAAGTGCCCGTTTCAGCTCCTCTCTCGTGACGCGGCATGCCGATTTCCTTCTCGTGGGCATGGTCGTGGCGGTGATCACCCTTATGGTGGTGCCGTTGCCGACCTTCATGGTGGATTTGCTGATTTCAGCCAATCTGGGCGCTTCCTTTGTCATTATGATGATGACGATGTATGCGCCGAACGTGCTGGCGTTCTCGTCCTTCCCCTCCCTCCTGCTCTTTACCACGCTCTTTCGCGTGGGTCTCAATATTGCGACGACCCGTCTTATCCTGCTGCAGGCGGACGCCGGTGAAATCATTTATACCTTCGGCGAGTTTGCAGTGGGCGGTAATTTTATCGTCGGTGCCGTGGTGTTCATTATTATTGCCATCATTCAGTTTCTGGTGATCGCCAAGGGTGCTGAGCGTGTCTCGGAGGTGGGTGCCCGTTTTTCCCTCGATGCCATGCCCGGCAAGCAGATGTCCATTGACGCGGATCTGCGCGCCGGAGCCATTGATTCTGATGAGGCGCAGCGCCGCCGTTCCAACGTCAGTCTGGAAAGTCAGATGTACGGTGCCATGGACGGTGCCATGAAGTTCGTCAAGGGCGATGCCATTGCCGGATTGCTAATTGCCGCAGTGAATATTGTGGCCGGTACCATTATCGGTGTCACGCAGATGGGCATGACCTCCGGTGAGGCGCTGCAGCTGTACGGTGTGCTGACCATCGGCGACGGCCTCGTTTCGCAAATTCCCTCGCTCTTAATTGCCATCTCCGCCGGTATCCTGGTTACCCGCTCCGGAGGGGATGTTGACAATGTGGGCGAACAGATCGGATCGCAGATTTTCTCACAGCCTCGCGCCCTGATGATTGCCGGCTTTCTCATCTTCCTGTTTGCCCTGATCCCGGGTTTCCCCAAGCCGCAGCTTTTCGCGCTGGCCGCGCTTTTAGGCGGCATTGGCTTTGCCTTAAGGTATGTGGCTAAAGCCGGGGAGAGGACGGTGGATAAGAAACAGGAGATAAAGCAGAATCTTAAATCCACCGTGGACCGACATAAGGGGGCTGCGAGGCGCAGTGCCGATACGGGCGATGAATTTTCCCCCGTGGTGCCGCTCATTCTCGATCTCTCCGCCAGCCTTGGAGAGCATCTTGACTACGACGTGCTGAACGATGAGCTGATTGCTTTGCGCAGAACCCTGTACTTTGATCTGGGAGTTCCCTTCCCCGGTGTCAACCTGCGCGACAATCCAGGTCTTGGCAGTTTTGAGTACGTGCTCAATCTCGATGAGGTGCCGGTGGGCTTTGGCAGCCTCATGGAAGGACATGTGCTGGTACGCGACGATCCTGACAATATCCGTATGTTAGGCATTGAGGTTAAGGAGGGCATTCCCTTCCTGCCTTCTGAAAAATCGTGGTGGGTGCAGGAGCGCGATGCAGAGCGCATTAAGGCGGTAGGCGGGCGCGTTTTAGGCCATGAAAAGGTTATCGCCCTGCATCTGTCCCTGATCCTGGCCCGTCATGCAGACAGCTTCATTGGTCTGCAGGAGTCAAAGTATCTGCTCGATCGCATGGAAGAGCGGGCACCTGATCTGGTGCACGAAGCCTCCCGCCTGCTGCCTCTGCAGAAGATTGCCGATCTTTTAAAGCGTCTTGTGCAGGAGCAGATCTCCATTCGTGATCTGCGTTCGATTTTAGAGGCGCTCATCATCTGGGCTCCCAAGGAAAAGGATCAGGTGATGCTCAGTGAATACATCAGAGCAGCCTTAAAGCGGCAGATAAGCTACAAGTATTGCGCCGGTCAGAATATCCTGCCGGCCGTGCTGCTAGATCCTGCCTGTGAGGAGAAAATAAGGCAGTCCATCCGCCAGACTTCCTCAGGCGCGTTTTTAGCGCTTGATCCGGATTCAAGCCGTCTCTTTCTGCAGGAGGTGAGGCGCATTTCATCCCTGCGCCGCGGCAAGCGCCTCGTGATCATCTGCTCAATTGACATCAGGCGTTATGTACGGCGGCTGATTGAAGGTGAATTTTATGAAATACCGGTGCTCGATTATCAGGAACTGACGCCTGAGATTTCGGTGCAGCCGGTAGACAGAATTAGGATTTAGCCCTGAATTTGGAGTGTGAAAATGAGTGACAAAGTACAGATCCCGCTAATGGAAGCCGCAGCTCTGCTGACCCGCGGTTATTCACTGGCCGAACTCAAGGGTATAGACCGGAAACACATGGATGCCCTCTATGCTCTTGCCTATCAGCACTACAATGCCGACAACTATCAGGACGCCAGTAATATTTTCAAGGTCCTGTGTCTCTGTGATCCTGCCAATGAGGATTACGCTTTCGGTCTGGCCTCCTGCGAACAGGGCCTTAGACATTATGATCAGGCGGCAGAGCTGTATGCTCTTGCCTGTACCATTTCCGGACTGACTGATCCCAAGCCCATGTATTTCGCGGCGGTCTGCCTTTTAAAACAGGGGAAACGGGACGGGGCCCTAGCTGCTTTAGAGAGCATTGAGGTCATGGGCCGTGAGGGAGAGACTGAGGATGTGCTTTACAAGACCAAGGCCTCTGAGCTTCTGAAGGTCTTAAAGCAGGCTAAGGAGGTGCCGGATGGTCGTTAGTGTTGAAAATCAGACCGGAACCTATACGGTAGCGGACAGTTTTACGGTCGCTGAGACGGGGGATGCCGCAGCGTCGTCGGCCGCAAAGGGCGCGGCTGGGGCTTCCGTGCCTGAGGCGGCGTCTTTAGGGACGGCGCTTTTAGATGAGAAGGCTCCGCTTAAGGCTCCTGCAGGACAGATGAGCATGGCGGCCATCAGCTCTTTAAGCTCCGAGGCCATCATGAGCCTTTTAGGCTTTGAGGAGCGCAAGACTTCCGTGGAAAGCGGCAAGGCGGCCCTCGAGGCGCATCATGAGGAACGGGCGGCTGTCAACCAGGAGCGCATTGAAAAGCTTCAGGAACAGTCTGAAAAACTTAAAAGCCAGGGGCTTCTGGACAAGATTAAACAGGCTTTTCAGATCCTCGGCTGTATCCTGGGCGCGATCGCCGGCATTGCCGCGGCGGTGGTGGGATTTGCCACCGGTAATCCTCTGATGGTGCTGGGAGCGGGCATGGCGCTTCTGTGTGTGGGCGATCAGATGACACAGGCGATCACGGGCGGAGAGAAGGGCATTACGCAGGCGATTGTGGAGTGTGCGAAAAAGAACAATGACAATCAGCAGGCCGCGGCCATCGCGGCGCAGGTGATGATGTTTGTCATCGGTATCGCCGGAGCAGTGCTGTCAGGAGGCGTCGGTTCTTCAGTTCAGGCTCTGAGCGGAACTGCCCGCACGCTGAATGTGGGGATCAATGCCCTCACCGGGTTCAATTCCATATGCACAGGATCCGTGGGCATTGCCTCGTCAGTGGTCAATTATCAGATTGAAAATCTGCGGGCGGACAGTAAGGATCTCGAGGCGATCCTCATGCGCATTCAGACCGCCAGCGATCTTGATTCCAAGAATATAGAAGATATCCTGAAAAAATGCGAGAACATGTCGCAGAGTGTCAGAGAAGTGCTCGATTCATGCAATCAGGCCCTCGGAGCGGTGGTGACAGCAGCTCCGTCCATGGCCTAGAGGAGGTTTTATGACTATAGGAAGTATTGGTGAGCAGGCATATACGGGCGGGATTTCCGGAATGTACGGCATTGACGGGGAACAGACCGTATCTGAGAGTACGAGGAGCAGGCCGGCAGGCGAGGTGCCGCCTGCCGGTACGATCGGAGCGGATTACGAGTCAAAAGCCCCGCTTAATCCGCCGGCGGGGAGCTACAGCAGTGACTCGCTGTCTTCGGCGAACGGAGCCTGTGCAAGCTTTTTCGGTTCAGTTCTGGCCCTTATTCAGGAAATGGCCTCGGATCTGGTGCGTGATAACCGTCAGATAGCCTATGATTCGCAGATGATGGCCGCAGACTCCATGGAAAGTCAGGCCGACAAGATGCGGGACAAGGCGGTGGTGGGCCTCGTTACCGGCGTGATTCAGGGGGCCTTTCAGATTGCAGGCGGTGCGGTGCAGTTTGGCATGTCCGTTAAAGGCTTAAGTGATATCAGCAAGATGAGCTCTTCAGCGGGCAAGACCGCTGACGCCGTAGACGATGCAGCCTCGTCGGCGGGCAAGGCCGCCGACGCTACCCAGGATGCCGCTACCTCGGCGAGCAAGGCCGCCGACGCCACTCAGGATGCCGCTACCTCGGCGAACAAGGCCGCTGACGCCACTCAGGATGCCGCCGCCTCGGCGAACAAGGCCGCTGACGCCGTGGAGGATGCGGCAGAGGCCGCTTCTGGCAAGGATAATCTTCTGACCCGTGCCTTTAAGGCTTTAACCGATAAGGAAACGGGAGAGCGGGCCGGATCCTATCTGCAGAATCTCGCTAATCTGGGCATGGCCGTGGGACAGATGACTCAGGGTGCCGGTACTCTGACGTCGGGGATAGGCACTTATTTTACCACCATGATGGATGCCGAAATTAAGAATATGGAGGCTGATCAGAAGCGTATGGAGGCTTTTGCCGATCAGATTAAATCCATCAATGAATCCTTCAGACAGACGGTGCAGTCAGCCATTGAAACCTCGCGCACCATCTCGCAGGGCATGGTGGAAACTAACAAGCGCATTTTAGCCTGAGCCTGTTTCAGGAGCGCTGATCTATGGCTCAGCTCCCTCATTAAGGGGCTGAGCCCCTGTAAGGTTCCTGAAATCAGAGGCCTGAGTCAGGGCGCCTTGCTTTAAGCTATGAGCAGAGGATAAATTATGATTGCAGCAGAGGCACTAAGAGCGGTGTTTGACGAGTCGGGGTGGAAGTTTACGGAAAAGCAGACCGATGCGCTTCTGGCAGCTTCCCTCGAGCTTGAGATCTATACCGTGGAGTTCTGTACCTACAGTGAAGAAGAGCTGTTCCTGTCCGTAAGTCTGATGCATCTGCCTGAAGCTGAAGAACCGCGCTTTGAACTGTTAAAGAGTGCGGCAGCTCTGTGTGCCTGCCTGTGGCAGAATCACAGCCTTAATCTGACCGTTACAGGGCAGGAGCTTAATCTTGAGCTCTGCGTTAAAACGGAGCAGGAGGATTTCAGGGAAAAGATCCGGGCATTTCTTGATGACTGCGATTATTTTCAGGAACAGCTGCAGACGCTGGCAGATCCGGAGACGGCCCCTGACACACAGCCTTATTTTAAGCCGCTCACACTCCCGGCATTTAGTGCCTCATTCTGAGACACTGAAGATACTGTGCGCTGTCACTAAGGAGCAGTTGTGCTATATAGTAATACCATGCCGGATACCCTCAGCGGGGTGCCGGCGCAGTGGCACCTGACCGGGCATACGTATAGAACGCAGACGGTCTTTACCGTAAAGGAAACGGCTGAATGTATTACACAGCGCAATTAGTTAGGATTATGAAGGCATTCCGCCGTTGTATGCTGTTCTTTATGACAGTCATACTGCTTATGTCCGCGGGGAGCAGCTATGCCGCAGGCTTTACACAGCCGTATTCCCATTATTCAGATCGGGAAAATATCCGTGACGTGCTTGCAGATTTTGCCCGCTCCCAGGGGTATACGGCGCAGCTCTCAGAACAGATAAGCGGGCTTGTCAGCGGCCGCTTTGACAGGGTTGATCCTGAGGTTTTCGCAAAGGGCATGGAGGCAGCCTACGGGGTCAGGTACTATGTCCTGAACGATACGCTTTACTTCTATCACGAAAGCGAGGAAACGCGCACCATCTTCCGCCCCTCTTCGGTACAGCCGCAGAAGCTGCGTTCCATGCTGCAAAACTCCAGCCTCATTGCCAGGGAACTGCCCCTGAGCATTGACAGCAACGGACTTCTGGTGTTGACCGGACCTGCCTTTTACGTTAACGGCCTGGTTTCCCTGGCAAGGGAATTTGACCGTGGCGAGGAGCATCAGGTGGTCATGGAGGTCTTCAAGCTCAAGCATGCCAAAGCTCAGGATGTACGGCTTGACAATCTGGATGCGGTGGTGATTCTGCCCGGTATCGCCTCCATTCTGCAGCGCATGGTCGGCTCTTCCGTGGAAGGAGCCGGAGGCTTTAGCATGGTGGCTAAAAGCCCTGCGTTGCAGGGACTGCGCGGCAGTGGGATGGCCGCGTCCGCCGGCGGATCTGCTACGGCAGGTGAGGGCAGCGGGCCTGTGGTGTCTTCAGAGAGCGGAGATCCTAACGCGGGCTTTACGCCGCGCATCATTGCCGATTCGCGTCTCAATGCCGTCATTATTCAGGATTTTAAGTACCGTATGCCTTATTACCGGCAGGTCATCGATGAGCTGGACGTGCCGCTGCGCCTTGTCGAGCTGCATGCGGCCATCGTGGATATCGATATTGATGCGGCAGAATCTCTGGGAATTGACTGGCGCGCCGGACACCGTTCCGGCAACTGGGGAGGGGAGATAGGTTCAGGGCAGCTTAACTGGGATGGCTCTTTCCCTGCGGGAAATCCCGATGACGGGGGGATCTTCTCCACGATTTTCCAGACCAATCACTCGCAGTTCATGGCGCAGGTGAATATGCTGGAGGAGGACAACAAGGCCAAGACGCTAGGCAAGCCCTCGGTGTTGACTCTCGATAATATCGAGGCGGTCCTGGAGGATACTACGACCCGTTATGTGCCCATAAGCGGCAATGACAGCTCGGATCTGTTCATGGTTGAATCCGGAACTGTACTCAGGGTAACCCCGCATATTATCGAGTCCGCGGACGGCGGTGCTCCGCTTATCTCAATGGTCATTTCCCTGCAGTCCAATCAGGACTCCTCGGACAACGGCGATTATTTCACTACCGCGGACGGCAACATCACGGTGCCGCCGGTGAAGCAGACGCGTATCAATACACAGGCGGTGGTAAGAGAAGGGCAGTCGCTGCTACTCGGCGGTTATTACGTGCAGTACGCGGCAGCAGGAGACAGCGGAGTGCCGGTCTTAAAGGACGTGCCGGTGGCCGGGGGACTTTTCGGCTCGGAAAACGAGAGTACCTATACCCGTGAACGCCTGCTGCTCATCACGCCGCGCATCCTTGATTTGGATGAGCTCAACGTCCCCGCGCAGGTCAGGGAACTGGGCTTTGACCGAGAGGCGACACAGTCTGACTATAACCATGTGGTCCGTGAACCTAAGACCGAGGAAAGCTCGGGCTGCAGTTCCAACCGCAACGCTCCTGCGGCACCTTCCGCTCCGGGAACGCAGTCAGGCTCTGGCATGGAGATTTCATTACCGTGAGTCAGCCGGAATGCATCACCTTCCGTTTTCTGTCCGGAAATAATCTGGGGGCGGTCCTTACCCTCTCGGCAGGAGAGTATAGCCTGGGCGCGGGCGAGGAGTGTGACATTCAGCTCGATGAGGCCGGCCTTGACGTGCAGGTGATCCTGACGATAGGTCCTGAGCGGGAGGTTAGCGTAAGGCTAGCACACGGACGCGCCCTGCTAGGCGGTAACGAGCTGACCTCCGAGGCGGTGCCTTTCCCCAGTGGTGCCGTGCTGGCTCTGGGCTTTAGCGCACTTACGCATTTAGATGCAGGGCAGACTTTAGAGAGCGTGGATTTAAGCACGCTGGGCTTTGTTAGTCCCGGTGCCTCCCCTGAGGAAAGCGCTCCTGAAAGTAAGGAAGAGCTAAGTGAGGAAATCTCTGAGGCAGCACCTGTGTCTGAGGCCCCGGAAAAACCGGACGGCCCTGAGGCAGAGGCAAGTGAGGAAGATAAGCGCAGATGGCTGTCTCTTCCCCGTTCGTGGCTCACGGCCGCGGGCCTTGTGGTGTTATGTCTGGCGCTTTTATCCCTCATTGCCGGTTCCGCACTGTTTGGCAGGCGCGCTCAGGAACGGGAGGCGCTTACCATGGCGCAAAGCTACCTGAATGAGGGAGGCTACAGTCATGTAGAGCCTTTCCTTACTGAAGGGATGCTCATTTTCAAAGGTGAGGTAGCCTCTCAGGAGGCCTATAGCCGTCTTATCCGGGATTTGCCGAAGCTGCCCTATGCGGTGGCTTTTGAGATTGAAGTGCGCGATCAGCTTTTAACCGATCTGGAAAAAGCCTGTGCCGTGTATGGAGCCTCGGTGCGGGCTGTATATTCAGGTACGGACGCTGATCGCATCTGGCTCTATGGATATGTACAGGATCCTTACCTTGAGGCGAAGCTTATCGAGGCGGTGAGAAAGGAGCTGCCGCAAAAGCCCCTGGAGGCTCATTTTACGGGAGCAGAGACCATGCAGCGTCTTTTGGCTAAACATATGCCGCAGGGACTTAAGCTCACTTTGCAGCCTGATCTGCTGAAAATCTATTACACGGGCGATCTGACCTTAAGCGATCGGGAACTCTTGAAAAAGCTCGAAGAGGCCGTAGCTGCTGAGATAAAGGCTCCGGTGGTGTTTGATTCCATAAAAAACCGTGACAGATCACAGATAGAACTGTATTCCTTCACGAACCGGGATTTAAATCTTGCAACTACACATGAAAAATCGGAAAATAAAACAGAAGGCGACGTACCTGAGGCGCTGGAAGACACTGTAGCTTTTAATCCTCAGGATATTGTCGGAGTGACCATGCAGCCGATGCGTTTTGTCAGCATGGCCGATGGCTGCCGTTATTTTGAAGGCTCAGTTCTGCCCGATGGCTCGGTGCTTAAGGAAATTTCCGTGCACGCACTGACCATGGAACGACAAGGGGAGATTTATATTCATGAACTTAAATGATATTGATGCCTACGATCTGCTGAGCAAGGAAAATCCCCTGCTGCTTAAGGAGATTGCAGAGGAAGTGGCACAGATGGAGTTCACCTTGCGCCGCATCCTCGATCGTGGCGTTAAGGCTCAGGAATTTGACTCGCTCAATGCCCTGTATATTGCCGCACAGACGGCCGGTGAAATTGTTGCTACCCTGAGAGGCTAGCGAGGAGGAAGAAGTGGATATCAGTTCAGCGGGACTTGGCGGTGCCATTAACTCCGGTTTTGAAGCCATCAGTCAGCAGACTTCGGATATTCAGGCGCGCATGAACGAAATCGCCCAGATGGACAGCGAGGATCAGAATGTCGCGATGCTGGAGATGCAGTTTACGATTGGGCAGTACAACGCCATGATTGAAGCTACTTCAAACATGGTCAAGACCCTCTCCGATGCCTTAAAATCGGTAGCGCAGAAGATGTAAGGATGCACCGTGGAAGTTTTAAGTAAAGACAAGGTCAGATTGCTTCTGACGATAGGCTTTGCTGCCTGTGCCGGCGGTAAGGTTGCTCATGCCCGCAAGCTCTTTGAAAACCTGAGGATCGCTTATCCCGAGGCAGATCCGGTACAGGTAGGTCTCGCTTTTTCGCATATTGTAGTGGACGATTTTGAGACCGGGGAGCGTCTTCTTCAGGAGGTGATCTCCAGGGGAGACGAAGATCAGGACGCGCTGTCACTGCTGGCCTTCTCCAAAGCCCTGCAGAAAAAGGAAGATGAGGTCAGGGAGATTGCCGCGTCAATTTCCGAGGAACATCCTTCCGCGTATAAACTGGCTCAGGAAGCTCTTCAGTTAGTCAACGGGTAGGGATCTATGAAACTTGCGCGCTGTGCCGTCATCTTATACTGTATCTGCGCCCTAACAGGGTGTAAAGAGCTTCTGTACTCGAATTTAAGCGAGGATGATGCCAATGAAATGCTCGTCACGCTGTTAAAACGCGGCGTGGATGCTAAGAAGACCTCGGCGGGCAAGGAGGGCTTTAACATCATGGTCGAGGAGACGGATATGATCCGGGCTCTGGAGATCATCAACGAGCACTCCCTGCCGCGCGCACAGTTTCAGAGTTTAGGCACCGTGTTCTCCGGGCAGGGCATGATCGCCTCGCAGACGGAGGAGCAGGCCCGCCTCGCCTATGCCATTTCCGAGGAACTCGCTAATACCTTCAGCAAGATCGACGGGGTGCTCGACGCCAGGGTACACGTGGTGCTCGTGCAGCATGAGCAGACTTCGGGTCTGACCACGCCGCCGTCGGCCGCCGTTTTCATCCGTCACACCAAGGACTCTCCGGTAAGCGGCATGATAGCCGAGATCAGGAACACTACCGCCAGGGCTGTGCCCGGTCTTAGTCTTGATAATGTCACGGTCATGACGGAGCTTTTCAGGGAGAGCATTTTAGCCCCGCAGCTTAAAAAGCCCGCCTGGTATGCAGATCCGCTGAAGCTTACGGGAGCAATCGTCGCGGCGGTGGCTTTCTTTGCGGCGCTGGGCATTATCGTGCTGCGCCGTCTGGGCTTTGTACTGAGACGGGAAAAGCCCGGGGAAAAGAGCCCTGAGAGATGAGGTAGGCGCGCATGATAAGCAGAGAAAAGGTCCTTGCTCTCTTAGGCAGTCCCGCGCTGCTTGATAAAATCATTGCTGCAAATACGGCTCTTAAGAAGAGTAAGTACCCGCCACAGCCTGTGGTGGATCTGCTTTTTGAAAAAGACCCTTCTCTTTATCTTTTCAGACAGCAGAACCGGGAATTTTACTTTTTTGACGGTGAGGGCGAAAGGCTGGCCTTATGTGATAAGACGGAGCTTGAGCGTCTGAGTCTCTATCTGGGGGCTTCCCTGCATGCCGCGGCCATCGCCTCCCTGGTGCTCCGTCCCCATAAAAAACTCATCCTTGAGGCTATAGGCGCCGAGGTATACCGCTTTGTCATGGATTATGCACGCTTTGCCATGGCCGGAGCAGTGAGCCTGCCTGTCAGTCTGGAGCAGAGTGCAGCTGAACTTGCCTCTGTCTTCAGAAAGGAAGGAGGGCTGCTTTTGTACGGACTGGCGCAAAGCTTTGCGCATCCTGAAATTCAGGCTTTTTTCTGTGGTCACCTCGCGTCCGCGGAGCTCCCGGACTCTCCGGTAAAGACGACACTCAGCAAGGCCAGGCTTCTAAACTTAAGCCGTGAGGCTCTGAGAAGGGAGGATCCTAGATGGATGCAGTATTTATCCTGAGTAATGGCCGTTGGAACTGTGATCCGCTAAGGAAGATCATCAAAAAAGAGGAACTTTCCCGCTATTATGAGGCCAGCGCGATCCTGGAGGAAAGCCGTCAGCTTGCTGAGGAGACTGAAAAAAAAGCCCGCGAGGATTATCAGAAGCGCTTTGAGGAGGGCTACGCAAAGGGGGCTGAGGAGGGCCGGGACGAATACAGCCTCAAGATCATGGAAAACGTGATGGCGCAGCTCGATGCTCTTGAAGATCTGGAAAAGCAGGTTGTAGAAGTCGTGATTGATGCGGTAAATAAGGTCGTAGGCGAGATTGACCGCAGGGAGCTCATTGCGCGGGTCGTCGCTAAGGGCATGAACGCGGTGCGCGGTGAGAAGCGCATTCTGGTCAGAGTCAGCCGCTTAGAGGAGAATTATGTCAGGGAAGCGCTCAGAGAGTCCCTGATTTCGACTGACGGCGGCACGGGCTATCTGGAGGTGATAGGCGACAGCAGTCTCAAAAGCGGGGACTGCATTATCGAGACGGCTTTAGGCGTGGTTGAGGCCTCCTTATCCTCACAGCTTAAAATTTTAGAGAACAGTCTGCGTAAGGTAGTGGGGCGGGAATAATGGCTCTCGAATACATCGCGCAGATGCTCAAGGACACGGTGGCTGATCTGAATACGCTTTCCATCCGCGGACGCGTGGATAAGGTCGTAGGCACCATCATCAGCGCCTCGGTGCCGGGGGTCAAGGTAGGAGAGCTGTGCCTTTTGCAAAACCCCGGTGAAAACTTTACCCTGCGCGCCGAAGTGGTGGGCTTTGCCAGGGATACGGCGCTGCTGACACCCTTAGGTGAACTGGAGGGGATCTCCTATCATACCGAGGTCATTCCCACGGGACATGTCCTCTCGGTACCCGTAGGTGATGAGCTCTTAGGCCGCGTTTTAAACGGCGTGGGAGATATCGCCGACGGCGGTCCGCCGCTTAAAACTCATAAGTTTTATCCCGTGTACGCCGATCCTCCCGCGGCCATGCAGCGCAAGCTTATCAGTAAACCGGTTTCCCTCGGCCTTCGGGTTATAGACGGGGTTATAACCTGCGGACAGGGACAGCGCCTCGGCATTTTTGCCGCCGCAGGCGGCGGTAAGTCAACGCTGCTCTCTTCCATCATCAAAGGCACCAGTGCCGAAATCTGCGTTTTGGCTCTTATCGGCGAGCGTGGCCGCGAGGTGCGCGAGTTTATCGAGAAGGATCTGGGCCCTGAGGGAATGAAAAAAGCCGTGCTGGTGATCTCCACCTCGGACAGATCTTCCATGGAACGCCTTAAGGCCGCGTATACCGCCACGGCCATTGCTGAATACTTCCGCGATCAGGGACGTAATGTGCTGCTCATGATGGATTCAGTGACACGCTTTGGCCGTGCGCAGCGCGAGATTGGACTGGCGGCCGGGGAGCCTCCGACTCGCCGCGGCTTTCCGCCTTCGGTGTTTTCAACTCTGCCCCGTCTCATGGAGAGAGCGGGGAATTCTGACAAGGGCTCTATCACGGCTCTCTATACCGTCCTCGTTGAAGGTGATGACATGACCGAACCCATCGCGGATGAAACGCGCTCCATTCTCGATGGGCACATCATTCTGTCGCGCAAACTCGCCGCGCAGAATCACTATCCGGCCATTGATGTCCTCGCTTCGGTATCCCGTGTCATGAATGCCATTGTCACTAAGGAACACAAAGAGGCGGCACAGAAGCTGCGCAAAATTCTGGCCAAGTATGCCGAAATTGAGCTTTTGGTGCAGTTAGGTGAGTACAAAAAAGGAACCGACGCGGAGGCGGATTTTGCACTAAGCCATATTGATGCGGTCAACGCTTTCTTAAAGCAGGGCCTTGATGAGCGCTCCAGCTTTGAGGAAACGCTGGCTGCCTTAAAAAAGACTGTTAAATAACGCCTGTCTGTCTGTAAAAAGACAGAGCATCAGGTTGTGAACTCCTGCTTAAGGATGTGAGAGGTGAAAAATGCTCAGAGAATTTGTCCGTAGTTACGCTAAGAACATGGGCTTTAGCTCAGAGGATGCGGATTATATCGCGGTTAACGACGAGGAGCAGGATCTGTTTACCCTGTCCCTCAATGACGTGACTTTATGTACGCTCGCTCCGTGCGGGGACAGCGGTAGCAGCGGCGTCCTCGCCATAGTGGCAGACGGCAGCTGCACCGAAGAGAATTTTACGGATAAGGCGCGCTCGCTGATGCGGGATTTTGAGCTTCTGAACCGCAGGAAGTGCAATTTAATCGCCGCTTTAACCGAAGACGGAGTGCTGGGCTTTTTTGCCGTGTTGCCCCTTGAGGGGTGCGCGCAGCAGGACTTTGATGATTTTATGGCGTCCCTGATTTACTTTGTTACGGCCAGGGATGATAAAAGCTTCGTCCCCGCATATGCTGAGTTTACGGAAGGCGCTGAGGCGCTTGACAGCTTTTTAGAGGCGGCAGGGCTCGATCCTGAGGCTTTAGCTGACAGTCTCGATACCATCACCTTCCCGGAAGGGCCGGCCGTCAGGATCCTGAAAAAGCCCGCGCTTGGGGGGCTCATCCTGCAAAGCCTTGTTAAGAGCGGGGCCACGGAGGGTGAACTCAGGGAATGTCTTGCCGCCAATATGCCGATGTTAGGGCGCCATTTCTTTACCTTTGACGGAAGCGGCAGCATCTACCTCAACAGTTTTATCCCTGCAAGTCAGGACGCGGAGAGCTTCCTTGAGGGGCTGAGTCTGCATGCAAGGTTAAATTCCGATTTTGTGCAGGCTTTTGCAAGTCAGGAGGAGAAGCTTAAAGAGGAGTCGCTCGTGAATAATGTCACGGAATTTCTGATGGTTTAGGTAATTTTTTAATGTAGTTGCATAAATATAACACAATCTGTTATGCTTAACCTGACTTAAGGGCCTCCTGAGAGGCGTTGAGCATTGGAAAATGGAGTACGGATATGACTGATAATTTAGGATCACTGTCGCTAAGGGCGCTTGGCAATGAGAACTTCAGCGGTGTTAATCTTGTCACCTCGCAGGCAGAGGCGGATGCGCTTTTAGGAAGGCCCGGCCGCGTGAGCATGGATGACAATGGCAAACTGGTTCTCGTCAATCCGCAGGAAAAGCCCGATAACGGCCTGGTGCGCTTTTTCAAGGGACTGCGCAATCCCCAGTACAGAGCAGAGCAGCGTGCTCTGAGAAGGGCCGATGTCCTCGCTGCCAATGAAAGTTTTAATAAAACTCTGACCACGCAGCTGATTAAATACGGCAAGCCCGAGCTCTACGGTCAGCCTATAGCAGCGAAGAACGAATTTTCCGTTAAAGGACTGGCCCTGCTGGCCACCTCCGGCAGGGCCTCTGCTGAGGTCAATCTCGTCGATCTTAAACAGATGCTTTCTTCTACGGCCAACCGTTACACAAACGTTATCGCTCCGGCTGCCAAGAGCTGTTTTGTCGATAACTGTGTGCGCGCTGATGTCAGCTTTAAAGGCAAGGCCTGTACTGTATATGATTTTGTAAGTAAACTGATGCCCCCTGAAAACAGCAGCAATAACGGCAAAGTGCCCGATGCTAAAACCCTGGGGGCGGCGGTTGTCAAGCACTGCGCCTTCCATCCTGAGACCATGGATTTTCTGCTGCCCAAAAAGGACGGAGAACGCCTGGGAGTGCTTCTAAGCGAGCTAAATGTCACCGGCAAAGGTAAGGACGAGCTGAGATCCCTGTCTAAAAAGGCCATAAACAGCTTTATTGATAAGCTGAATACGATGACGCAGCAGGCTCTTGACCGCGGCTGCGATCCGCAGCAGGTCTCCAATCTGATAAATGACGCCTTATGGCTGACAGGACGCCGTGATGCCGGCACCTTGAATAAGAGCATCTTCGACAGAGATATCCAGGGCAGTATTGCCCAAAAACTTGCGGCTCTGCCGGGCGGCCATCCCGCATCTCCTGCTGACACGCAGACGCGGGCTGAGCTTGATGCCGTAAAAGCGAAGCTGCCGGGGCTTGATGACGCAAAAGCTGCCAGGGTGCTGTCCTTCTGCGCCGCGCACAGCGGAATGACGCTCGATCGCTACGCAGATTACGTACAGACATTTGCTCAGGCCGGGAGGGAGATCATCAATTTTGGCTCAGGGCATACGGAATACGGGATATACCATGTGGCTAAAGAGGCCCTGGACAGGGCCATTGGCAGCTATCAGGCGGCCCATCCCGGTGCCCATTTTGCCGCGGATGACTGGATGGAAGTAGGCGGTGCGGTGATGTTTCATGCGGCCCTCACGGGCAGCCTCAGTCCTTTCACGCCGCTGTTTATAAAAAAGGGCCCCGAGATTTATGCCAGTCAGACTGAAATTCTGACCAATCCCACGCGCCCTGAGTCAAGGCAGATAAATGACGCGGAGCGTAAGAGCTTTGCTCCTCTGTCTCAGATCATGGGCGGAATGCTCGTTATGGCCAGCGAGAGCCTTGAGGGTACGGACGGAGTTTTCCTGGGAAAGCCGGCCTCCATGCGTAAGATGACGGATCTGCTGCTCATGGATCGGGTGAGTTCGCCGCAGATGCAGGAACATATCCGTCAGAGTGTCGCTGACGTGGAACCGCAGTATCGCAAGGGACTTGCCTCCTATCTTGAGGGGGCGCTCAGGAACATTACAGGAGAAGAGCACAGAGCGGCTACGGCTGAGGAAGTAACTGCTCTGAAGAACAGAGTTGTCAGTGATCCCAAATTCATGAGCCTGTTAAACGATGCGCAGGTCTTAACTCCCGAGATGGAAGCCAGGTACCGGAATTTTTTAATCAACGATCCGGGGTTCAGTATCACCAGCAGCCTGGAGCAGGCCTTACACAGACCCGCCGGCTTTGACGCTGACGGCTTTCATGAAACCTTTGACAAGGATGTGGCGCGCCATCTGTTTTCGGAGATTAACGGGCATGCGGCTACGAATGATGTGGCTGAGGTCAGACGGGAGTTCTCTGAGCTCGTTCCCCGTGAATTCCGCCCGGCAATGAGTGCTCTGTGCATGCAGGGAGGCCTGCCGGCCTGCCTGAGCTCCATTATCAACTTCCCCGAAATGGCAGGAGATAATGAGCGCTATAATCAGCTGGAGCTTGCCTCCGCCTATCAGCCTGCCATGCATCTGGATCATGACACGCAGTTACGGCGGGAGGGGGATGTACTGTATGTCAGTCTGCAGACGGAGCAGAACTACTCCAATGTCGATGAAGCCGAACCTTATGGCAGATTCCGCCTCAGCGTCGAGGTGGCCGTTAATCTTAAAGGCGGCGTGGATGAGCACGGTATGCCTAACTCTGTCAGCATTATCAGTATCGGAAAGGAGCCGCTGAGAGGAAGATAAATTACTGCTGAATATTCCGGTACAGGCACGGCTGCCCCCGGGGCCACGGCTCTGAGGGCAGTACTCTGAAATCAGGCTTGGCACGCGGACCGGGTTATACTGCAGATACACCCGCGTAAAGTCAGGAATGCCACTGATTTCTCTTTAGGGATCAGGGAGTTTTACAGTACGTTCCGGCGCAGGGACGGCGGTGTCTTACCTGATGTCTGAGGCAGGGCGTCTCCAGAGAATAACGTGGCGGCTGTGTCCGGGGTTTTAGCCAGCGGCGACAGGAGGAGCAATGGCTATTAAGAAAGCAGGGAGGTTTCTGCTGTGTTATATGAAGAAAGCTACAGCATTAAACGCAGTGGCGTGGTGCCTGATTGCTCTTAGCGTGAGTCTTACGCTATCAGAGGCCGTGGCCGATGACTCCTGCCCTTTTGGGCAGCGGCAGCGGGTGGCGGTTTTTCAGGCCGGATCCTTTGCTGATTTTCAGAGGGTGTTCAGGCAGACGGCGCTTGTCCTGCAGAAGGACGGCTATATTAAGCGCGACGCTCCCCTAAACCCGGACTTTACCCACGACGCCCCCGGGGCTTATGTCGCCTTAAGTGAAACAAGCGCCGGCGGCTGCATTGAATTTGTCAGGGACGGTCTGTATGACGGTGCCTGGGATCAGTCGCGTATTGATGCTCAGGAGCGCGCCCTGCGCAAGCGCATTCAGGAGCGCGGCGATATAGACATGGTCTGGGCCCTGGGTACGGTTGCAGGGCAGCGTCTCTCTGACAGTTCACTTAAGACCGCTGTTCTGGTCATGACCGCAACCGATCCTGAAAGTGCCGGTATCGTGGGCCCCGGGGAGTTTTCAGATAAGCCCTTCGTGCACGCGCAGAAAGAAAGAGAGCGTTACCGTTCTGAGCTTAAGATGTTCTATCAGATCTTTCACTTTAAGCGTCTGGGGATCATTATTGACGATGAGGAAAGCAATCACGCCGGCCAGGCAGTTCCGGTGATCCGCGAGGTTGCAGAAGAATGCGGTTTTGCGCTGAATACCTGTCAGAAAGACGTCGTTGGTAATGACGCAGAGACGGCGCATGCGGCATTTTCCCAGTGCTGTCAGGAGCTGGCCGCGATCTCGGATGCCGTTTACATTCCCAACGGCATGGGGGCAGATCTGAACAGTCTCTATGCTCAGATAAAACCTCTCCTCGATGCGAAAATCCCGACTTTTTCCCAGACCGGGGCGGCCGAGGTGGAAAACGGCGTACTGCTCTCCCTCTCCGACAGTGAGCTCAGGTCATCGGGACGCTTTGAGGCCCAGGTCGTAAAACAGATCCTGGCGGGAAAGAAGCCGGAGGAGATCTCACAGTATTATTACGCTCCGCTTAATCTGGCTTTAAACCTGCATACGGCTAAACTTATTGAATGGAAGCCGGATTTTGATGTATTAATGGCAGTGGACAGGGTGTATCAGAACATCGGCAGCATGCTCGCGAGGTGAAAGCGTCTGTCCTTTAGTTTAACAGGGAGCTGAAAAGGAATTGTCATGCAGGTAAACACTTCAGAACTTGAAAATAAGACCTTATTTGCCATTGAAGGCCGGATTGATGCCACCACGGCAGGAGATCTTGAAAAAGAAATCCTCGCTAAGGCTCAGGAGGCAGCCGGTGCGGTGCTGGTGGATTTTTCAGAGGTTGAATACATCTCCTCGGCAGGGCTGAGATCCATGCTTAAGCTGGCCAAGCTGTGCAGCTCTAAAAAGCTGCCCTTAAGGCTGTTTGGCATGCGGCCCAATGTCTTTGAGGTGTTCAGTGTTTCAGGCTTTGCCGGGATTATCCGCATTAACTCAGATCTGAATGAGGCTTTATCCGGCCTCTAGGAGAAAAGCATGCTGCGTACGGTAAAACTTCCCGCCACCATTAATGTACTAAGCGAGATTAACGCCATTATTGAACAGACGCTGCCGGAGAGCCTCGGTCCTCTGGTCATGAAGACGCAGCTTATCGTAGAGGAGCTGCTGGCCAATATCTGTAATTACGCTTATAAAGGCAAGGACGGTTACGCGGAATTTGCCTGCGGCATTGTCAATTTTGACGGTAAGAAGAGCATCATGATTGAGCTTACTGATGGCGGAGAGCCTTATGATCCTTTTCTGGAGACGCGTAAGCCCGATCTGGACGCTTCTGTCGAAGAGCGGGCGATAGGGGGACTGGGGGTTTTTCTGGTCAGGGAAATCGCTACGCATTACCTTTACATGCGCATTGACAACCGCAATCAGACACAGATTATTCTAAGCCTTGATGAAACCCCGGCCTCTTAAAGCAGCTCTCCTTGCGGGACTGACAGTGCAGTATGCAGGGGCTCAGGATCTGGTAAGTCCTCTCACGGAGCTTAAGGCAGAGGTGACAGTGGCAAGCGCGGCTGCACCCAAGCCGGTGATCCGCCGCCTCGATAGCATGGACGTATATAGCCTGGCTCCGAGCGCCTACCTGTTACAGAGCGGACATCTGCTCTCTGCGGAGCTGTACGCGGAAATAAAAAGCGGGGAGGATATTGCAAGGTTTAGGCCTTTCATCAGGGAGGCTGCCTTAAAATACGCTCTGCCCGAAGCTTTACTGTACGCTATCATCATGACCGAGTCCGGTTTTGATCCCCGGGCGTCATCGAGTGCCGGTGCGCAGGGACTCATGCAGCTCATGCCGGAGACTTTAATCGATCTCAAAGTCGCGGATCCTTATGATGAAGAAGCCAATATCAGTGCCGGCGCCGCTTACTTTAAAGCACAGCTGAGGCGTTTTAAGAGACTGGATGTGGCCCTGGCCGCCTACAATGCCGGGCCTGCCAATGTAGTGAAATACGGCGGGATCCCGCCTTTTTCCGAAACGGTGCACTTTATTGAAAAGGTCAGGGCGTATTATGAGAAATATGCCGCTCTTGCGGCCGGGGAGCAGTTGCCATGAAACTGAGAAGTAAGATACTGTGCCTGTTTGTGGCCATTTCCGTACTCGCCACGGGCGGCATCACGGTCTACTCGGCCCTCGAGCAGCGTTCACAGCATATTCAGAACGAACTTGCAGGGCAGAGGCAGCTCGTCCGGCTTCTGAGCAATTCCCTCCTGGGTCAGTATTTTGCCTACATCAATCAGCAGATCATTTCGGTGCTCAATACCCGCTCGGAACTCAGGGAGCAGAGTCAGATCCTGACCCACTATCTTCAAAACTATGCCCCTACGGAAGAGGAGATAGTGAAATTTCTGCGGGGACAGCAGGACAGTTTCAATCACGTCGGCAAGGATCTCCTGCTGTTTAAGAACGATGAGCTTTTAATTGCTCCCAGGAACAGCGCCGTGTTTAAGACCGTCTCTATCGGAGGTCAGACGCTGCTTTCCTCTCTGCGCGTCTCCCGCCTGCAGACTCAGGACGGGTATTTTCTGGTGCTCTTTGCCGATGATCACCGTCAGGGCAATTATTTAAGTTTCATCCGCTCTCTCGGGCCGGATTCCCCTTATTACGTATGCCTGCTGCAGAACATAGATGAGCTCCTCGCGTATTACGCGGCCGACAGCCGCAGCATCCTGCCGCAGCTGACCGAAAGCTTTGATGTCATGAAGCATAATCTGAGCGGCACGGCAGCCATCGTTGCCGCACAGGATCATCGTGTCATTCTTGCCACCGGCGGCGATGCCATGAGGACGCTGCCTGAACTTAACCTCAGGGAGCTCTTCAGCACTGAGACACTGGGACAGAACGTGGAACTGATCTCCTCTGAGGGGGTGAAGTATTACGCCTGTGCCGCTTACTTTAAACCCCTGGACTGGTACATCGTCATTTACAGAGATGAGATGTCCGTGATCGCTCCGGCGCTCAGCCAGGCCGGGGTGAGCCTGGTGATAGGCCTCGGCGTTTTGATCCTGGCCGTGCTCATGGCCTTCCTTCTCTCAGGACGCCTGACCCGTACCTTAAATCAGATCTCCGAGAAGGCCGATGAACTTTCCGCCATGGATTTAAGCGATCCGGGGGCCATCGCCAAAGTCACCTCCTCTCTTGAGGGTAAAGGTAACGATGAGGCTGCCAGAGTAGGGCGGGCTCTGGCCTTAATGGGACGTTCCATCAGTGACAATCTGCAGAAGCTCATCGCGGCCAATCAGCAAAAAGACCGCCTGCAGGGTGAGCTTAAGGCCGCCAGTGAAATTCAGGACGGTATGTTGCCGCGCTCTGAGGAGCTGCCTCAGTCGCCGTTTTTCTCCTGCGCAGCCTACCTGCTGCCGGCCAAGGAGGTTGGAGGAGATCTTTACGATGTGACAAGACTTAATGAGGAAGAGGTGGCCATCATGATCGGGGATGTCTCCGATAAGGGGGTTCCGGCGGCTCTGTTTATGTCCACGACGCTCTCTCTGGCCCGCTGCGCTCTGGGACTTAAGTTCTCTCCCCGTGAGACCATGGAGCTTATCAATAACCGCATCTCCGAGCGCAATCCCAATATGATGTTTGTCACACTGTTCATCATGGTCTTAAACGAACGGACCGGACACTACAAGGCCTGTAATGCCGGTCACTGTTTCCCCGTGGTGATAGGCCGCACGGGAGTACAGGAACTGTCCACGGTCTGTGGTCCCGCGGTAGGTCCTATAAGCGATGTGGCTTATACCGAGTATGAAGGTGAGCTTACTGTCAATGAGACGCTTTTGCTGTACACCGACGGGGTGAGTGAGGCGCAGAATGATAAGCGAGAGTTCTTTGGAGTGGAGCGGATCTTAGAGCTCTGCGAAAACCGTTACGGAAGACCCTGCGAGGAATGCCTTAAGGACGTGGTGGACGCTGTGACCGCCTTTCGTGGCGCTTACGTGCAGACCGATGATATTACCCTCGTCTGCTGTACGCGAAAGTAGGGGCACAGCATAGAGGAAATCCCCGGGGAGAGCCCCCGGGGTGAGACTTAAAGAGGAGCCGCACAGGCGGATCCTCAGACCCTGACGCTTTAGCTTAAAGCGGCGAGCAGCGCGTCCTTGCGATCGGTTTTCTCCCACGGGAAGCCGTCGCGGCCGAAATGGCCGTAGGTGGCCGTGGGCTTGTAGATGGGACGGAGCAGATCGAGCATCTGAATGAGACCGTAGGGGCGCAGATCGAAGACCTCGGTGACGGCTTTAGAGATCTTCTCATCGCTGTAACGGTCGCCGGTACCGAAGGTATTGACGCTCACGGAAACGGGCTCTGCCACGCCGATGGCGTAGGAGACCTGGATCTCGCAGCGGCGGGCCAGCCCTGCGGCCACGATGTTCTTGGCGACGTAGCGGGCAGCGTAGGCGGCCGAGCGGTCTACCTTGGAGGGATCCTTGCCCGAGAAGGCACCGCCGCCGTGACGTGCGGCACCACCGTAGGTGTCAACGATGATCTTACGGCCGGTTAAGCCGCAGTCACCGACGGGACCGCCGATGACGAAACGTCCCGTAGGGTTGATGAAGTACTTGGTCTTATCCGTAAGGTAACCTGCGGGAATGACCTTCTTGATGATCTCCTCCATGACGCCTTCGGTGACGGAGGCTAAGGAGACGTCGGGGCTGTGCTGTGTGGAGAGCACCACCGTGTCCACGCCCTGAATGCTGCCGTCATCGTTATAGAGGAAGGTCACCTGGGATTTGGCATCGGGACGCAGCCACGGGATGATCCCCTTGCGGCGTACCTCTGACTGACGCATTACGAGGAGGTGAGCATAGCTGATGGGGGCGGGCATGAGGTTGCCGGTCTCATCGCAGGCGAAGCCGAACATGAGGCCCTGATCGCCGGCGCCCTGATCCTCGGGGCGGGCGCGCTCGACTCCCTGATTGATGTCAGGGGACTGCTTGCCCAGGGCGTTTAAGAAGGCGCAGTAATGGCCGTCAAAGCCCATTTCGCTGGAGTTGTAGCCGATGGAGCAGACGGTGTCACGCACCACTTTTTCTAAATCGACGTTGGCGGTGGAGCTGATTTCACCGGCTAACACCACCATGCCGGTCTTGACGAGGGTCTCGCAGGCTACGTGAGCATGGGGATCCTGCGCTAAGTAAGCGTCAAGAACCGCATCGGAAATCTGATCGGCGACTTTGTCAGGATGTCCTTCAGAGACGGACTCTGAGGTGAATAATCTCATATGTTGATATCCCAAAACAGGGGGCGCGTGCCATGCACGGTCCACAATTACATCTTTGTTGAGGGGGAAGGACGCAATCGGCCGCATTATAGCAAATACCGCGGCTCTCTGTTCAGAGAACGGGAAATTTTAAACGCGATGACATTGTACCTAGAATATTTTTGTACGGGTAAAGACTTTTTTTAAGTAAGGTTAAGGCATTAGGTCAGGTGTCAGCGTGACAGGGAGTGGCCTTTCTGCCGGGGCCCGAGTGAGCAGAGCGGGCTTCAGGATTTCTCTTGCTATAATGGCCCGTGAAGTGTTTTTGCAGGATGAAGAAAAGATGCACAGCGTGGAGAAGATCGCCTTTATCGGCACCGGGGTCATGGGCTTTGCCATGGCGTCCAATCTTTTAAAGAAGGGTTTTAAGCTTAAGGTCTATAACCGCACGAGAGCTAAGGCCGAGCCGCTAGCCGCTCTCGGGGCCACGGTCTGCGACAGCGTGGCCGAGGCCGTCCGTGACGCGGACGTGGCCATCTCCATCGTCGGGATGGTCAGTGACGTTGAGGAGACGTGGCTTGGCGCAGACGGCATCTTAAAAAATCTGCCCCGCGGCGCCATCGGTGTGGATATGACCACCTCCTCACCGTCGCTCGCCCGCCGCCTTGCCACCAAGGGGGAGATGCTGGGGCTTGAAATCATGGACGCGCCGGTGACAGGCGGTGACGTGGGAGCCCGCAACGGTACCCTCACCATACTCTGCGGCGGCCGGGAAAGCACCTTTAAGACCTTAACTCCCGTCTTTGAAGGCATGGGCAGGACGTGGGTGCGCTTTGGCGAGGCCGGTGCGGGGCAGCTTGCCAAGGCTGCCAATCAGATTGCCATCGCCGCGGGCATGATGGCGCTGTGCGAGTCCATGGTGTTTGCTAAAAAGTCAGGCCTTGACGTGCCGCTGCTCCTTGAAACCCTGGGCAAGGGGGCGGCCGGTTCCTTCTCGATGCAGTCCTACGGTCCGCGCATTCTCAAGGGTGACTTTAAGCCCGGCTTTTTCGTGAAGCATTTTGTCAAGGATTTGCGCATCGCCCTTGAGGTGGCACAGGAGCACGGACTGTACCTTGAAGGCACGGCCCTGGCCTTGAAACTCTATGAGACACTCATGCAGAAGGGACTGAGCGAGGCGGGCACACAGGCTCTTTACCGCTATTACACCCGCGATTTTGCCTAAGGCAGGAAGCGCCATAATCAGGCCGTTCCCTAAAGGTGCAGGGGAACGGCAGGTTGAGGTGCTTTCTGAGGTGCCTTCATACCTTCCAAAAATCTTAAAATCTTAGAAATCTTTCCGTAAACGTTTTCAAAAACACGGTGCGTCACCACGCTCCTCAGGCTCTCATACTGTGCGCCGTATCCCAGGCTTATATAGGCCTAAGCTATTGAAAATCCGTGTAAAGACTATGTAATTACCAATCCTTGTCATAAGGAGGGAGAGGGCGGTATGGTAAGTTTCCAACTTCCGTGCTTTTTGCGTGCCCTTTTCGTTGCGAAATTTTGAGAACCCTGTCACTAAACGGGGCTAAGGTATTCTTGACGGGGGAGCTTTTGAAGTACAATCAGAAGGTAGTTTGAAGCCAGAACGTATGAAGCTTAAGCGCGACGTTGTGGCGGGCGCACCGGGCGGCCCTCAGTTCCGTCCTCCGCGCCGCATCATTAAATTTAAACCAGGGGAATTAACATGCGTTTTTTCATTGATACCGCCAACGTGGACGAGATCCGTAAAGCCAATGACATGGGCGTGATTTGCGGTGTGACCACCAATCCGTCCCTCATCGCCAAGGAAGGCCGCGACTTCAAGGAAGTCATCAAGGAAATCGCCTCCATCGTCGATGGCCCCATCTCCGGTGAAGTCAAGGCCACCACTCTCGACGCCGAGGGCATGATCAAGGAAGCCCGTGAAATCGCCGCCATTCACCCGAACATGATCGTCAAGATCCCGATGACCGTCGAAGGCTTAAAGGCCTGCCATATGTGCAAGGTCGAGGGCATCAAGACGAATCTGACCCTCATCTTCTCGGCCAACCAGGCCCTGTTAGCCGCCCGTGCCGGTGCCACCTACGTGTCCCCGTTCTTAGGCCGTCTCGATGACATCTCCCAGCCCGGTATCGATCTCATCCGTCAGATCGCCGATATTTTCGCCGTGGGTGACATTGACGCCCAGATCATCTGCGCCTCGGTGCGTAACCCCATCCACGTCACCGACTGCGCCTTAGCCGGTGCCGACATCGCCACCGTTCCCTACAAGGTGATCGAGCAGATGACCAAGCACCCGCTGACCGATCAGGGTATCGCCAAGTTCCAGGCTGACTACCGCAAGGTCTTCGGTTAATCTGTAACCTAAGCTAAAAAGAGGCCGGAGCTCACCCTCCGGCTTCAGCGTAACCGGGGAACACCTTTTTTTCCCGTCAGGATAAGGAGCCTGTATGCCTGCACTCAATCTGCCTTTGAAATCCCTGAAGGCCAAAAAGCCCTCGAAGCTGACCTTAAGCGTCGCGGTCGTGGTGCTCTTTCTTATCCTTTTTGTCTTTATCGCCTTTTCCTCGGCGATGTGGCAGCTAGACAAAGCGCTTTCCCAGGTTAACGCTACCCTGAATTCCGCAAGCTCTGTTCCTTCTGCACCGCGCCTCTTTGTCACTTACGAAGTGAAGGAAAGCGGCCTCTTAAGCCGGGAGCTCAATTTCCTTATCAGCGATCGTGATGCGCAGAAAGAAGAGGGCTTTGAACCCGTGGTCCTGCCCGCGACATTGCATTCGGGCCTCATGGGCTATACCCTGGATTTACATTTAGACCGCATGACCCTTCCCTCAGGGGAGGTTCCGTTTATGGACACCCTCGCGCTCCTGCCCGTGGACAGGGAGAAGAGTGTGTTAGAGGCCACGGTGGACGGAGCTCTGTTCCCGCTGCGTCAGACCCTGAACGTGTCCCTGAAGGCCCCGTACGCTGAGGACAGCGCTAAGGCCGGATCCTCTTTAAGGTTTGACGGCACGGTCAGCGTGCACTGGGGCGACCGTATGCATGCCTCCTACACGGTGCGCAATTTCTCGGACGGTCATAATCTGTCTCTTGATTACGCTTACCTTGACATGGGCGGTGAGGGCGCAGACGCGCTCCTCGATCCTGATTTCCTGCGCCTGGGCATTAAGGGCCTTGATGAGCAGTATCCCTTTATGAACGCGCTTAGGATCCCCGAGTGTTCGTTAGCGCTTACATCCGTCAGCGGCAAAAAGCGCGGCAGTGAGGCCCTAAACCTGAACTTCAAGGCCGATGTCGTGGACAGGGATATGGGATCGCGCAGTGTCTACGGCCTTGATATGGATCTCGATCCGCTTTCGGTGCGTACCCTGGCCGAGTCCGTCATCCTCGGCCTTGATCAGGACGCCGTCACCACGCTTACCGTCAACTCCTTAACTCATGATGAATATCCCGTGGAAGAGGGCGTAGAGAAGCGCTCCTATACGCGCAGTGATTTCTTTAATTTAAGCCCTGAGAGCGGTAAGGAACAGCCTCAGGTGCTGCTTGAGGACGGCCGCCTCTTTGGCGTGAGTGCCTCAGGTACAATGACCGTCACGGGCGTAGATCCCGTGGGGACGGCTGACGGTACTCTCACCTTTAAGGCCGAGGGTAACGGGAGAGCCTTACGTCAGGTTTACTCAGACATTTTCAAACCCGTATCCGGTGGCGGGTATCAAGGTATTCTGCGTTGCGTCCAAGGTAAGTGTGACGTCAACGGACAGTGAATTAACCATTAGGATAAGTTAGAGGAGATAATTCATGGCTTATAACAAGCTTGCCAATGCCATCCGCGCACTGAGCATGGACGCCGTTCAGAAGGCCAACTCCGGTCATCCGGGCGCTCCTTTGGGCATGGCCGACATGGCTGAGGCCCTGTGGCGCGGCTTTTTAAGACATAACCCCAAGGATCCGCAGTGGCCTAACCGCGACCGTTTCGTGTTATCTAACGGCCACGCCTCGATGCTCATTTACTCCTTACTGCATCTGACCGGCTATGATCTCTCCATTGAGGACTTAAAGCAGTTCCGTCAGTTAGACTCCAAGACCCCGGGTCACCCCGAGTACGGTGAGGTGCCGGGCGTCGAGACCACTACCGGCCCCTTAGGCCAGGGTATTGCCAACGCCGTGGGCATGGCCATGGCCGAGTCGATGCTCGCTAAGCAGTTCAACCGCGACGGCTTTGATATCGTCGACCACTACACCTACGCTTTCTTAGGTGACGGCTGCCTCATGGAGGGTATCTCCCACGAGTGCTGCTCCTTAGCCGGTACCTTAGGCTTAGGCAAGCTCATCGTCTTATACGATTCCAACGGCATTTCCATTGACGGTGAGGTCAAGGGCTGGTTCGGTGATGACACTGCCGAGCGCTTCAAGGCCTATCACTGGCAGGTCATTGACGTTAAGGACGGCAACGACAGCGAGGAGATCCGCAAGGCCATCGCCGAGGCTCAGGCCGACAAGGATCATCCCTCCATCATTATCTGCCACACCACCATCGGCTGCGGCTCTCCGAACAAGGGCGGCAAGTCCTCCTCGCACGGTGCCCCCTTAGGTGACGATGAAATCGCCTTAACCCGTAAGAATATCGGCTGGGAGTATCCTCCCTTCGAGATCCCCGAGGATGTCTACAAAGAGTGGAACGCCGTTGAGAAGGGCGAGGCTTTAGAGAAGGCCTGGAACGAGCTCTTTGAACGCTATGCCGCCGCTTACCCCGAGTTAGCCTCCGAGTTTAAGCGCCGCATCGCAGGTGAGCTGCCTGTCGACTTAGACGCCAAGGCCATTGAGTGGGCCATGTCGCTGCAGCAGACTCCCGCCAAGATCGCCACCCGTAAGGCAGGCCAGAACGCTTTAGACTTCTTCGGTGCCTTACTGCCCGAGTTCGTCGGCGGCTCTGCCGATCTCGCTCCCTCCAACCTCACCATGAACAAGGCCTCCGTCTCGGTGGTCCCGCACAACGTGAGCGGCAACTACATCCACTGGGGTGTGCGCGAGTTCGCCATGTGCGCCTGCATGAACGGTATCCTCCTCCACGGCGGCTTCCGTCCCTATGGTGGCACCTTCCTCATCTTCTCGGAGTACGCCCGCAATGCCATCCGCATGTCCGCGCTCATGAAGATCCCGACTCTCTACGTCTTCACTCACGACTCCATCGGCGTCGGCGAGGACGGTCCTACCCACGAGCCTATCGAGCAGACCGCCACCTTACGCATGGTTCCGAATCTCGATACGTGGAGACCCTGCGATCAGGTTGAGACGGCCATGGCCTGGAAGCACATGGTGGAGCGTAAGGACGGTCCCTCCGACATCGTCCTTACCCGTCAGGGCCTTGAGCAGATGCCCCGTACCGAGGCTCAGGTCAGGGATATCGAGAAGGGCGGCTATGTCCTCGTGGACTGCGACGGCACTCCCGATCTCATCCTCATCGCCACCGGCTCCGAAGTCGCTTTAGCCTTCCATGCCGCCGAGACCTTAAAGGCCGAGGGCAAGAAGGTGCGCGTCGTCTCCATGCCCTGCTGCGAGGTCTTCGACCGTCAGAGCGAGGAGTACAAGCAGAGCGTGTTGCCCTGCGCCGTCCGCGCCCGTGTGGCCGTGGAAGCCGGCACCACTCAGGGCTGGTACAAGTACGTGGGCCTTGACGGTGCCGTCTTAGGCTTAGACCGTTACGGTGCTTCCGGCCCCGCCGCCAAGCTCTTTGAGAAGTTCGGCTTTACCGTTGACAATCTCGTCAGGGTAGCGAAGACGGTCTTGAAGTAGTCTCAGGCTCTGACTGAGGGGTGTTGCCCTCATTAACGGAAAACCCGCCGCGTGCGGGTTTTCCATATTTAGATGCCGGCAAAATTATCTCTGAGTCATCCTATGGGCGCGACTGCGACAGCATCCGGCATGGATCAGCTGCGCCTTATCGAGATTCAGGAGATGGGATCACGCGGGAAATTACGTGCGCCTTATCATCAGGCACAGTACTGAGAGGCCGGTGCGCTTTGGCGCCAGGGCAGTGAAGTGCCCTTCCGCGCTCTTTTAGGCAGGGTACCGAAAAGGCCCGTGAGTTCCCTGCCCGCGCCGGAGCCTTGCTGAAACGGCTTAACAGGTTCTATGCGGTGCTGAAGCTGTCCTTAAGCAAGGGCGGAGGCGATCTCTTCCTCCGTCAGGGGTTCATCCCGCCGCGCTTTTTCAAGCAGGGTAGCGGAAAGTCCCGTACTCTCCTTTATCTGCGCCTTGCTGATACCGAGCTTAAACAGGTTCCGGGCGATGTTAAAACTTTTTTTCAGCATGCCTTTGGCTTCGCCTCTGGCTTCGCCTCTGGCTTCGCCTCTGGCTTCGCCTCTGGCTTCGCCTTTGGCTATGCCTCTGGCTTCTACCCGGCTCAGTTCCTCGTTCATGAGCATGGCATCGACGCGGGCCTGCTCCTCAGGGTCATAAAAATACTCAGGCCATGTGAAGGATTTACGTGCCATATGCTGTCTTTAAGCCAGGGCGGCGGCAAGCTCTTCCTCCGTCAGGTTTTCGTCCCGCTGCGCCTTTTCAAGCAGGGTATCGGAAAGGCCCGTACTCTCCTTTATCTGCGCCTTGCTGATACCGAGCTTAAACAGGTTCC
>DVOQ01000026.1 GCA_018713485.1 Candidatus Avisuccinivibrio pullicola | reverse complement strand
GTTCGGTAAGTTCGAGGACGCCGTCAAGTATGTCATCGCCACCACCGATATTTTCGATGACTGGGGCTGCAACGGCCAGTTAGGTAACGACGACCGCCGTGACGGCATGTTTGCCTACAACTGGTCCGGCTACGGTGTGGACGTGAACCTGACCTTCGGTACCGCCAAGGACGATCAGCAGGTTGACGGTGCTTTCTATACTGATGAAGAGTACTCCTATAATGCAACAACCGGCGACAGCTTTTTCTCTGACGGCCATGAGGCCGGCGGCAAGGAAAAGGCCGACATTGAGTACTCCTATGCCGTGTCCGTGGGCTATACCTCTCCCGCCGTCCTCTTCGGACCGATTAGCGTGAAAGCCGGCTTCGGCGGTGCCCAGTTCCAGGATCAGGACGCCGGTGATAACGGCAGCTTTGCCTACCGCGGCAACATCTACGACAGCTACACTCAGTGGGCAGTGGCCGCTTCCTGGGGTACCCTGGGTGACGGTCTCTTCCTGGGCGTGATGGGTCAGGCCCGCAGCTTCGACGTGTACAGCGAGGCCTATGACATGGCTGTCGACGGCAGTCTTGCCCCCTATGCCGTCGATTGTGACGATTACACTGTCTCCGGTGTTGAGGCCGTGGTTTCCTACGGCTTTGCCAACGGCGTGTCCCTGACCACCGGCTGGGAGTGGATGAACATCGACATGGACGGCGCGGGCAATCCTGATGTTGACGCCTACACCATCCCCGTGTATGTCAACTATCAGATCAACCCCAACTTCCGCGTCTGGGCTGAGGCCCGCTTTGATGCCGGTACCGATGACAGCAGCACCAATCCCAATGATAACTTCGACGATGTGTCGAACGGTGTCTACAGCCTCACCGAGAACGTGTACTCCATCGGTGCCCGTTACACCTTCTAATCCCCTTGCAGCTTAGCTGCTAAAAGGATTAAAGCAGAAGACCCCGCCCTTGTGGCGGGGTTTTTAATGTCAGCACATTCTTTCTGTCCTCGTTACAGGCGCCTGAGCCGCGGAGAGCCTACGCAAAGAAACAGAACCTTTATGCCTGGCCGGGCGGCGTGCTGTGTGGAGAGGGCTCTTATGTCACAGATTTAAAAAACACCGGGTCAAAAAGGTGCCCATTTAGAGAAAAGGCGGGAGGCACCATAAACAAAAGGAGCGAAAACGGATATACTCCATAAATGGACTTAAAGCTTGGGGTTTGAATTTAAGGCCTCCGCTATGTGTTGCATTGAGGCAGTGGTAAAGGAAGCCTTAATGCATTAACCCACCTTTCTTTGTTGCGAAACAAAGGAAACGAGATGTTCGGAGGGTGGCAAATCCCAAGTTTAAGCCCATTTACGCTGTGAAAAGCTGCGACACCTTCCTGAAAGCCGCCGTGCCTGAGTTAGGGCACGTCCTGTCACCTAAGCTGCAGAACGCCGTAACGGCACGTAAAGACTCTCAGAGTTAGCCTGAAGCTTGAGACTTTAAGCTTAAGGAACAGCTTTACTGCCTGTAAACTTAAGCCTTTGAACGCTGCGCCTTTCGCAGCGCAATAGGCTATGTAGCGCGTATTGCGGACAGATCGGGGGCAGGCGATGTAAAAGATGCGCCATCTGCCGGGAAAAACCTGAGCTGCGATAGCGTAAAGAATCCGTCTTAAGCGCAGGCAGGGCGGGCCGTAAATCCTCCCTGGAGAGCCCCGTGCAGGCGCGGGTAAGGGGGCAGTGATTATTAATGTTTGCCATAAACATGTCCTTTATCTTTGTTTTCCTCACTCACCCTGAAAGCTCCCGCTCTGAAGGTCAGGCGCGTCATCAGATCCCATTAAAGAGATTTACGCACTGCAGGGGCAGAGAGCCGGGCAGGTTTATGCGTACCTTAAACTCTGCGCTCCTGTCCCCGCGGGAGCCCGCCCTTAGAACCTTTAACGATCGCAGGCGGTGAGTGACCTTGTCTTTAATGTAGGCCCTGTGAGGGAGAGGCACAAGGTGTCAGGAGGCAACTTCTGGCAGAGATGAGTATCTCAAAGTCGCGTTTAAAAAAGGCTTTGCAGCTAAATCAAGGAGTTAGGGGAAAAGGGTAGAGACAGAATTTACAGCACTTCGTGATCGCGATCATAAAAAAGAGGGCGCGTCAGGGAACGCAGGAAAATGCTTTTTTAAGGGCACAAAGCACGGTTGCGTTGCGTTGTGCGGGCCTGTTTTTAATCACGATAACAAGGCTTTAGTCTAAGTCACGGGAGGAACGTAAGGAAAGCGTAAGCGGTTGCGCGTCAGAAAGGGAGTTTTCGTGAAAATTGTGGCGCTTTAAGGCCACGCGCTAAGTGTTCTGAGGTGTGATCTCTTAAGAATACTGAAAACGGGATTTTATGAAGGTGTTTTTTTCAGTGGGAAAGGGAAAAGGTGAGGGGAAAGAAACGCGTCCTGAGCTTTGGAAGGCGGGAAAGTCCTCTCTTTACGTTCTGAATTAAAGCAAGGCAGGGCAGGCAGCGCGCAAGTGGGATGCGGAAGAACATTCCTTTCAGTTGTGAAAGTCAGGGACGCAAAAAGCGTAAAAAGTGCTTGTTTTGGGAGCTAAAAGATGCCTCTGCCCCGACATGGTGCGCCTCTCGGTAAGAGAGATCGGATATCTGAGAGTAATTTGTGTACCGCAGTCACTAAAAGATAGCCTTAAAAAGGGCTGAGTCCTGAGGATCTGAAAGAGAGATTTTCAGAAACCTAAACTCCCTTTCAGAACTTAGGAAAACGCGGGTGCTTTCCTCTATCCATGGGAACGGGAGAGCTGTACAATGCCGCTGAAAAGAACATCAGGGACCGATGAATGCACTTACTTGCTCTCCTTACGCTCGCCTTCATGTCCGGCTGGGTGATCCCGCTGCAGACGGCGGCGAACAGTAATTTAAAACGGCAGTTAAGCTCGCCGCTTCTGGCTTCGTTTATCAACTGCTCGGTCGGGTCGGTCGTGCTGACCATACTTATCTTCGTCACGGGAGAGAGCTTTTACCGCTCCCCTGAATATCTGTTAAGCCTTGACTGGTGGCTCTATCTGTCAGGTCCCTTAGGGGCGGTGATCCTCATCGTGGCGATTCTGCTCAGCTCACGCCTTGGCATGGTGGGGACGTCGCTTTCCACCATGACGGGTATGATGGTTTCGGGACTCATCTTTGACGCGTGCGGATTTTTTGAGCTGCCGGTGCATCCTCTGGACGGGACGCGGCTCATGGGCCTGTTACTGATGCTCGTGGGGCTCATGGTGGCGCTCAACGTGGCGGGACACCTTAAGAAACATGAGGGTAAGCTGTCCATTTCTACCCTGGCGTGGTTTTTAGTCGGCTGCGCCTCAGGGACTTTGCTCACCTCGCAGGGGGCAATGAACGCCATCTTTCGCGTTAAGCTCGATTCCGTGCTGCTGTGTGCGTGGATCTCCATGGTGATGACGGCGCTGATTGTGGTGGTGATCGCCACGGCCATCGGGCATTCGCCGCTGCGCTTAAAGCGCATTGAGGTGAAGGGGCGCTACTGGATCTTTATCGGCGGCTTTATGGGAGCGACCAATATCATCGCCAACGCTATCTTTGTGCCGCTTATCGGCGCGGGTACGATGATGACGCTGTGCGTGGCAGGACAGCTGTGCTGCTCGATGCTCATGGATCACATCGGCATGTGGGAGCTTAACGTAAGGCGCATCACGCTGCATCAGGTGGTGGGCCTCGTTCTTATCATGGTGGCGGTGGGCATTATCCGCCTGGGCTAGCCTTTCCCCTCTTAATGGCTCCCGCATAGAGATCTGTAAAAGGCCCGCTGCAAACGGGCCCTCCCTTATCCTGTCCCGGTTATCCCTTCATATGCAACGCGGTCAGCTTTACCTGAGCCCATGACGCATCCCTTTAACCGCGGCTTTTTTAAAATTGCCTGCAGACTTCAGAAAGTAAGTCTAAATAGCGTCGCCAATTTTCTGATAAAGCTTATGCGTAATCTGCAGAGGTTAAAAAACCTGCAGATAAAAAGAATTATGGCTGCCTTCTTTTAGGGCATGATGTCTAATTAAATATAAAAATTACCTAAAAACTCTGGGTATATGTAATCTTTCGATCTGTCTCACAGAATAGGCGCAAGGGCGGATCAACAATGTTTACAGGCTTTCCTGCATCTGTGGAAAGTATAGCGGTCTGTATACGGGCCGTGAGGGGACTGCAGCCCGGGAGGGTCGGTGACGCATAAAGTCCAGCTCACTACAGGGTGAGGCTGCAGTGACAGGTTAAAGATCAGGTTCAGGCGCTCCTGTAAAAAGGAAGCCGCAACCTGCAGATACAAAACTAAAAGCTCCGGGGCCTGATCCTCAGGGCTAGGTAAGAAGCTCAGATTTTGGGAAGAACAATGGATATCAAAGCAAGTGAAGCGCAGCCTAAGCAACGGACCTGGCGCAAGACTTATGCCTATCTGCGGGAGAAGATCGTGACGGGCAAATGGCCGGAGGGCAAGTTCATACCCTCACAGAAGGAACTGTCTCTGGCGCTCAACGTCTCCCTGGGCACGGTGCGCGAGGTGGAAGGGCGCTTTATCGCCATGGGGATCTTAAAGAGCGAGCAGGGCCGCGGGACATGGGTGCACAATCAGGACGTGGAGCGGCTCCTCAATACGCTCGGGGTCAATGACGCCGATGATCCTCTGACCGATCACGAGATCCTCGAATATCGCCAGGGTCTGGAGCTCATGGGGATGGAGTGGGGCTTAAGTCGCAGACTGCCTTCGGCCGCGGAGTTAAAGGAACTCAGAACGCTGCAGGGTAAAGTCGAAGCGGCGGTGGGACGGCCTTATGAGTTCGCGCATTGCGACAGGGACTTTCACAGTGCGCTGACCGCCCTAAGCGGCAACCGTCTCGTGGTAGAGACCTTCAAGACCCTTTCCGAGCGCGCCGATCACGGCGGGATGCTACTGCGTACCGATCGCTACTTAAGCCATACGGAGCACGTAAGCTATCATACGGCACTGCTTTCGTCCCTGGAAAGGGGCGACAGTGCCGGCGCGCTCCGCGTTTTAAGAGCGCATTTGCAGTGTTCCCTGACACGCTGTGAGGAAGCGGGACGCGAGATAGAGAGAAAAAGACGGGCGCTTACCGGCACGCAGGCGCTGCAGAAGGCGCTGCAGGGACGGCGCAGGGGCTAAATAACACTGAGCCGCAGCGCTCAGGGTAGGAAAGGGCGCCTGACACGCCCTCACAGGGGGTTAAAGCCGCGGGCTTGCCACGGGGCTTAGGGCCATAAAGGTCACGTCCCCGTTAAGGAGTTCCTCCTTTTCCCTTACAAGACCCAGGGTCTGCAGCGTCGCCTCAGGCAGCAAGCTCTGAAGCGTGGCTGAGAAGAGCTCCCTGAAGAGATTGATGCCCTCCCCCTGATCGGGGCTTAGGGGCGTGAGATTAAGCTCGCTGACGTTGCAGTTAAGCAGCTGCGCCACCTCGCCTATGGCATCGTCATAGGTGCCGATACTGTCAATGAGGTTAAGGCGCTGTCCGTCCGGGGCCGTAAAGACGCGGCCTTCCGCAAAGTCCTTAAAATCGCTCTCCTTAAGATTACGGCCCTTAGTGACGTCATCGAGGAACTTTTCATAAGTGTGCCTTACGCTTAGATTCAGGCTCTCGCTCTGTACCCCGGGTAAGGGGGATGCAAGGGGTGTGCGGGCGAGATCGTGCGTGGCCACGCCGTCCTGATAGACACCGTAGTGATTTAAGAGACGGTGCGCGCCTAAGGAGAGGCCGAAGACGCCGATGGACCCCACGAGGGAATCCTCCGTCGCAACTATCTTATCGGCCGCGCTCGCCAGCATATAGGCTCCTGAGGCACAGGTGCCGTTGACCGTGACCACGACCCTAAGGCCAGCCTCGCGTAAATCCTCTACCTTGCGGCGCAGAAGCTCCGAGGGCACGACCATGCCGCCCGGGCTGTTTACATAGAGAAGCACCGCCTCGTAAGAGCCGTCATTGAGGATGTCATCCATTAAGGGCAGCAGATTATCCGTGGCAAAACTCTCGGGACGGTAGGCCCGCGCAGTGATCTCCCCTAAGCCATAGAGCACCGCCACCTTGCGCTCGGGCGTGCTGCCTGCGGGATGGAGAGTCAGGTAATCCGTGTAGGCAATGGAGTCGGGGAAGAAGTCGCTGTCCTTAGAAGCCCCGTATTTAGAGGCCAGCGCGTTTAATAAGTCCGTTTCGGAGCTCAGTTCATCGACAAGTCCCATTTCGCTCTGCATTAAGGCCCGGTCGCCGCCGTACAGGCGCAGGGAGGAGAGATAGGTCTCATTGTCAGGTAAGAGCACGCTGCGCGACAGGGCTTTGCGGTAGGTGCCGAGCTTGGTCTCATAGGTATGCCAGAGACTGTCGGCCAGGCTCTGATATTCGGCCTTGACGGCAGGGGACATGGCGTTCAGGAGGAAGGGCTCGACGGCGGATTTGAATTCTCCTGCCCTGAAGATATAGGGCGTGAGGGAGAAGCGCTCCAGGGCGTCCCTGAAATAGAGTGATTCAAGGGCAAGGCCCTTTAAGTCCACGAAACCCATCGGATCGAGCACGATGCGCGAGGCCCCCACGGCGATGAGATAGGAGGACTGCGAGTAGGCAAGGGCGAAGGTCACGACCTCCTTGCCCGCCTTGCGCAGGGCGCTTAACTCCTCCGCAAGGCGCGAGGCCACGGCCATGGAGGCTGGGGCAAGCTCGGAGAGACTGACGTAGACGCATTTAATGTTCTCATCCTCCCGCGCCTGCCTTAGGGCCTTAAGCACGGCGTTAAGCTCATGGCTTACGTAACCGTCGAGGTTTTCACTCAGACGCCTTTCAATAAGGCCCATGCCGCTTTGTGGCAACGGCATTTCAGAGAGCGTGCCTGAAAGATCAAGATAGAGCACGGGGCTTGCCTTAAGAGCGGCCATTTCGCTTTGCGTGCGCGGCGGCGTGCCGCCTGCGATCAGGATCTCGGCCTCTTCCTTAAAGTGGGTTGCCGCCTGATAGGCAAGGAAGATACCTAAGATCACCAGCAGCATGACCGCGTTGGCGATAAAGTTGCGGATAAAGGTCAGGGTCGCGCCGATAAGCGACAGGGCGTGCCAGATACAGCGCAGGGGAGAGTGACGGGGCGCGCTCTCTGCAGGGCGGCTCTCCGTTTCAATGGTGATAACGCGATCGCGGTTACTCATGATGGGCCTTATGATTTTTTAAAATGTGGCGTGTTAAGGTTAGTCATTTAGCGCACCCCTGTAAAGGCTTCAGAGGTGCACCAGGCGTCAAAAGAGGTTACAATCACTTAAGTTTAAAAAGGAGTTTTTATGCAGGGAAAGGTAAGCGCGGTTAACAGGCAGCGCCACAGCGGCCATATTCAGGGTGATGACGGAGCTTTGCTCTATTTTGACGCCGCGGCTTTCTTAAAGAAAGAGGATCAGGCGGACGTCACCATCGGCATGACCGTCACCTATGACGCCGAAGGCGATCGCGCCTATAACCTGGAGCTCGTGGATAAGGAAGCCTTTTTGCGCTCCGAGAGGGCCTACACCGAGCCGCCTCTTTTCGAGCTGCGCAAAAGCCCCTTTATGGAAGGCTATGAGGTTATCGATCGCGGCGCTTACCCCATCTTAAAGGTCAGCCGCCATTTTGAAGAGGCCCGCGGCGAGCTTATCGGGGATCTCAAAAAACTCGGTGCCAACACGGGCCTTAACTTCAAAGTCACGGAAGAGACCCGTCCTACCATGGGCTATGCCTTCCTTTACTATCATTTAAGTGCCTTCCCCGCCGTCTGCGGCAAGCCCGATCCTAAGGGCGAGATCACGCAGGGCGAGTTAGCCTCGCGCCTTGATCACAAGGCCATTAAGTCGCAGGGCTTAAAGCAGCAGAATGTGGCGATCGCAAGGCTCGCATTAAAGATCACCCTGGGCCTGCTTATCGCTGTCTTTACCTTAGGCTTCTTCCTTACTCTGTAGCCCCGGGGTGGAGAGTCCCCGGCATGGAACGGGGGCTTTTCTTTTATCCCTTTCACGACTATACTTGGTTAGCGTAAGCTAACTTAATATAGTTGTTGCTAACCGCCATGCGAGGGCGGTAGCGGAGGATGTATGGATTTTGTTTCAGTAATCGTGCTAATCGTGGTCGCCATACCGTGCTTTTTAGGTTTAAAACGTATCGTGGATACCTTTAAAAGTGATCGGAGCGGCGGGTGCTGTGGCGGCAGCGGCGGATGCGGCGATCCCGGCTGTCACTGCGGTGAGGGCGCAGGTGGCGTGCGCCTCAAGTCAGTGAAGCCTGAAAGAGGGGAGGAGGAATGCCCCTTCTGCAGTAACAAAGCCTCTGAGGAAAGAAAAAGAGGCTGAGCGACTTTTAAAAACCTAAGCGTAAGGCCCCGCGTCCTTTTCCTAAGGCTGACAGGCCTTTTCCCTGAGGTAAGACAGGGGGGCGCTCTTTTCAGTAAGAGCGTCCGGTTTTGGCGTGAGCCTCACTCCGTCCCTGTCAGCAAAGATCAAAAATCAGGGATGCGTAACACTTGAAATGGCGTATCTTTGTTACCATGTATAAATAATGAAGACCTGGCAATAGGACACACCCGTGCAGAACGAAGACGAATACTATGAAGTGGGCTCCCTTACCGAGGAGACATTGCGCAAGCTAGAGGAAAGCGGACTCAGGATGACGGTACAGCGCCGCCATATCATCGATATCCTCACTCGCAGTGACTGCACCTCTCCCAAGGAGGTGTGGTATGAGGCCCGTGAGTTCGTGCCTGATCTGGGGATCGCCACGGTGTACCGCCTCATTAACCGTCTAGAGCAGATTGGTGTCCTCTCCAAGCAGCGTAATTTAGGCATGCGCCCGGAGACTCCGGAGCTGGGGACGATAAAGAGCGGCCGCGGCCAGAAGACCCTGGACGCCCGCGGTACCAACTTACAGGAACTGCTGCGCTTAGGACTCATTTCCCGCGGCATCATCGGCCATAACAACGTCATACAGTTAAGCCTCGTGGGTAACAAGGTCAACGTCACCGTCGTCAGGTAAGTTCTCAGGCACAACACTAAGGATAGAGTATGGAAACGAACAGCAAGAACGCTCCTACTGCGCTCAACGCGGTGCCGGAGCCGGTGCCTCTGCGCTCGGGCATTGTCGCCGAGTCGGGTGAAAACTATTTAGAAACCATCCTCGTCATGAAGGAGCGCAATGAGGCAGGCCTGGTGCGCGCCGTGGATGTCGCCAATGAATTAGGCTTCTCCAAGCCCTCGGTAAGCCGCGCCTTAAATCAGCTTAAGGAAAAGAATCTCATCCGCATCCTTGACTCGGGTGCCATCCTCTTCACCCCTGAAGGTCAGGAGCTGGCTGAGTCCATATTTGAGCGCCATCAGCTTTTAACCGTGCTTCTGCAGCATATCGCCGACGTGCCTTCCAATATCGCCGAGCATGACGCCTGCCGCATCGAGCACGTCATCTCCGACGAAACCATGGCCGGCATCAAGGTCTACCTTGAAGAGCACGGCCTCCTCTAGCCAGGCTTAAGGCCCCCGCGCGGGGCTTTCCCGCTATGCCCTGCCTGCTTGCCGTTGCCGCCACTTCCGAAATTGCCGTAGCCTGCCTGCGCCGCTTTGCAGGGGAGGGGTGGGAACTCATCCTCGCGGGACGTAACCCTGCAGCGCTCTCTGCCCTTGAGAAGACTCTGCGTGAGGAATATCCCGTCTGCCCTGCCCTGTCCACCCTTTACTATGACGTCGCTTTAAGCGCCCCTGAGCAGGAGCGTTTCTGGCAGAGTCAGGCCTCACACGTGGACGCGGTTCTGATCGCGGCGGGGATGCTCGATGACGGTTTCTCGCGCCGTGACGGGCAAAAGGCCCTCGAGCTGACCTATGTCAATTACGCGGGACTGCTGCCCCTTTTAAACAGTATCGCGCAGAGCTTTGAAGAGCGCGGGCACGGCACCTTAATGGTCATTTCCTCGGTCGCGGGACTGCGCGGTCGCGCCTCCAATTACGTCTACGGCGCCGCCAAGGCCGCCTTAAACGCATACCTTGAGGGCTTACGGCAGCGTGTGGCCTGCCGTGGCGTGCGCGTGATGACCATTCTGCCCGGTCTCATTGACACGCGCATGGTGGCCTTCAGGAACCTTCCTGCGTGGGGCGTGGGGAGCGCCCGTGGCGTGGCTCTTGATGTGTGGTGCGCCTTCCGTAAGGGTAAAGATGTTGTCTACAGCCCGTGGTATTACCGCTATCTGATGGCCCTGGTGCGCATTCTGCCCCGCTTTCTGTATCTGAGACTGAAGGGCTTATAGAGACAGCTGCGCCGGTGGGGGAAGACTAAAGGCTTTCCGGCATCAACGGCAGCAGGTTACACTGAGATATGCCGCGGATGCGGGGCTGTCCTTAAGTGAAGGGACGCGCTTTCCTCTCTGCCGCCCTGAGCTGATGGCACTCTCCTGATCCTGGGCGGACGGTGCTTTTCCTGGGGGTGAGGGAGATCGGGCGCGCTAAGCTGCCGCGACAGGGATGCGGCTTTGCCGGGGGATAAGGTCAGGTAGGCTTAAAAAATGCCCGCCACGCCCGTGGCGGGCCAAGTAACCAAAGGGCAGGAGCGCCTTTAGTATGGGAACGTGCCCCGCGGGGCACGCTAAGGAAATCATCCCAGGAGCGAGAGCGCCATCTGCGGGCGGGTATTGGCCTGCATCAGCATCGAGGAGGCCGCCTGCTGAATGATGCTCTGCTGTGTTAAATTCGCCGACTCCTCGGCAAAGTCGGTGTCGCGGATCCTCGAGCGGGCATCCGAGGTGTTCTCGGCGATGTTGGACTGATTGCGGATGGTGGACTCCATGCGGTTCTGCAGGGCGCCTAACTCCGATCTCTTGTCGTCCACCACCTGAATGAGGGCGTCAATCGAGGCCAGCGTCGCCTGGGCCGAGGCCTGGGTGCACACTGAGAAGCGGGCGCCGCCGATATCGTCATCCATCACCACGCCCGAGCTCTTGGAAACGGTATTGCCCGTGATGGCACCCTGAAGAGCGGCAGCATCAGCATATACCTGCGTACCAATCGTGGTGCCGCCGGTGACGCTGTCGTAGTTGGCCTGCTGGGCGAGAGAGTTGACCGAGAAGCCCTGACTTAAGTCGATGTCGATGGTGTCATAGGCGTTGGAGCCCACCTGGAACTCGAGCTTGCCTTCATCATTAAGCAGGCTGTCGGTGCCCGGCAGTCCGCCGTTCTTGTTGGTCTTGGCATCACCGGCAAGCTGTACGCCGGCGAGAATGGTCTG
>DVOQ01000025.1 GCA_018713485.1 Candidatus Avisuccinivibrio pullicola | reverse complement strand
GGTCTTAGGCAAAAAAAAAAAAAAGCCTTCTCAACCTCAGATACGATTTGCTGTAGCCTAACTCCCCGATCCTAATACATATCCCCTGACCCTCTCCTCGGAAAAACCTTATAGATCAATGCGTTTTTAAGAGAAAACGTGATGCCGGTCACGTTCTTAATAGATATGTATTTGATATAATGCATATAGAACCTAGATCCGGAAATTCTTTGTAGGTTACCATTTTATCAAGGCTATAGCGCCCCTTACCCACCGTTGCAGCAAAAAACGCCGGGCATGTCTCCAAAGGGTGTTAGTCCATCCTAACCTCGGATCGCGATGCAGTTCACTGGGCAAGGCGGTCAATCGGCAGGTTCAGGATCTCACTAAGCTCCCTTTGCTGTTTAGTCATGGCCTTGATAAGGTGCCAGGTGCCATTACGTTTCTGGCACAGGATATCGCCCAGGCGATCTAAGGCACTATCAAGACCCATGCGGTTTTTCTTTAGGTACTGCTTAAGCTTAGCCTCAAAGGTCTTTCTGATGATGAGCCCGATAAAGGCTAGAAAGAGCTTGCCGTTGAGGGTCTCGACACTATGGGTGCGCAACCTCTCATTGAGAATATCGTTCTTAAGTGCGCCAAAGGCCTTTTCCACACAGTCTTTCCGGCGATAAAGGTCTAGCACCTCTTCACAGTCAAGCTCTTGTCTTGTGCAGAACAGGGCAAAGCTACCGCACAGGGAGAGCGCGGTTTTAAACATGTCATCATCACGCTCATAGGTAAAGCTGCCGTCCTCCCTGTTGATGGCTATGCGAAAGAAAGGCTCATAATCCCTGGCGGCTTTATCACTGATCTTTGTCCTGTCGTTAAGTTCAGCATGCAGGCGGTTTACAAGCGTGGTAAGTGAGGTCTCCTCTCGCAGGGTGGACTGAGGAGAGCGGAACAGCAAAAGCCGCGTCTTAACCCTGCCAACGGAAAAGCTCTCTTCATGGCAGCGGATAGTTTCTTCAGACAGGAGGATGAGCTTATCTTCACGATGACTGCCATGATCCCAGGCCAGCAGCCTTTCCCTTATCTTGACGCCGAAGTCGCAGGGGGCGCCGACGATCAAATCAAAGCCATGATCTCTGGCCTTTTCGATGGTCTCTATGGTTGAGAAGCCGCCATCCATCACCAGGGTAAGATGATCAGTATCCTTAATGCCGGCATTCCTGGCATTGTCAATCACGTAGGGCAGATTGGTGAAGTCATTGATGCTGCCGTTATAAGGGCAGAAGTAAAGCGGCATGCCCGTTTTGATGGTGCAGAACATGCCGAAGTTAAACTGCGGCAGCTGCTCCTTATCCCGGTTATAGCCATAGCTTATAAGCGGTATTCTTTCTGAGCAGCAGGAGATGGAGGTGACGTCATAGCAGATGAAGTCATTCTCCCGGCACTTCTCAATCCACTTTCTGAAAAAGTCATTGCGCAGCGGGGCATTAAGATTGGAGTAAAGCTCGCTTAAGTCACTTGAGGTCATAACCTTCGAGGTAAAGCACATGTTCTTTTCGGTAAAGTGATCAATGTTGGTAAGGCCTCCCGGAGCGCCGGCGGCAAAGAAGGAGGCGGCGGTAATGATGGGCATAGCAAGCGAGCCAAAGCTGTCCTCAAGCATCTTATCCAGCCCCAGCTCCCTGACGATACTTAGGCACGCCATCATATAGCCAAAGGCCAGAGGAGAGTTTTTCTCGCTGTAAGGCACAGGCTCCGGTTCTGGAACCGCCTTGCGCGCACGTCCGCGCTTCTTGCCGGTTGCGTTCTCAGGCACCGGCTGTTTTAAGATTTCGGTGTAATAAGTGTCATTTGGGCAGAAGTACTCCTGGCCCACCGTCTCATCCACCATGATCTTGCCAATGGTCAGGCGCTTATGCTTTTTACGGCCCTTGGCATCACGGTAGGACTCCACCCGGTAGCGCAAATAAGGCCCAACCTTGCAGTCAGGGTTGCGTTCATACCTGGCCCCCTCGGGTACCGCCAGTTTGATATTGGTGTAAAGCATAAGCCGCCTCCTTATTAGTAACCTATATTAGGTATCAATTATAGGATACCATAACAGGCGCGAGATTGCAGTAGTTTTTATTCAAATTTATAAAAATTTCTATGTATAACAGAGATATAATAGAAGGGGAGGGTAGAAATTAAGCCGGTAATCTATAACTAGTTACCGGATTTAGGATAGAAAGACAATTAAGGACCGGAGGGATACCGGGATGCTGTATATAGATGAAGTCAGACTTTTTTTTCGTGAAGTCGAGAACTGAGGGAGAGCACTTCGTGCAGTACCGGACCGGCTCCTCCTGCACCGACGCCCCGGGTAAGCGGCACAATCAGAGAGTGACCATCGGCAAGACCGTTAAGGTGCTGACGGAGAGCGGGGAGGAGAAGACCGTCTTTCATCCCAATGACGAATACTTCAGGCTCATGCACGAACAGCCGCCGGCAGGTGCCGTCCTCAGGGGGAGTGGCAGACCTAAGGCCGTACCTGATGAGCCTGAGGAGTACGAAAAGGCCGGTGAGGGTTCGGTTCTCTGCATGGGCTACGGCCTTGCCTTCCATAAGGAGGCTGCAGATTCAGGACTCACGTCCGCCCTTACCCCGGCCCTCGGTGACAGGGACGCCATGACGGCTTTAGCTGTGGCCTCGTATTACGCAAAGGAGAGGGAAAGAGGCCTTACGCTGCTTGCAAAGCACACGGAGCGCAATCTCTGCTTTACCGGACGTCCCGTCGATGACCGCAGGGCCTGTGAGCTCTTTGCCTCCTTCACGGAGCCTGAACGTGCCGTCTTCTTCGATGAGTGGCTCACGGCAGTAAGGGCGATGGCACCTGAGGGTGAGGAGCGCCGCTTCGTCTTCTATGACGTGACCTCGGTATCGTCCTGCTCCGAATGCATAAGGTGGGTGGCCTATGGCTATAACCGTGACCGCGAGAGCCTTAAGCAGGTCAACATCGGTCTTTTCATGGATGAGTTCACGGGACTTCCGCTTTACTGCACGTGGTATGACGGCTCCGTTAACGATTGGACAATCTAAGTAATTACCGCCGTTTTATCTCGCCTCATAAAACTTTCCGTCTCTGAATTAAAGACGTTCTGTCCCACCAATCGATCTCATTCTGTCTCGCGGATTGCGTTTTATCCCGTTTTTTACAGGATTTTAAAAGTGGATGGGCGGCACGGCTCCGTAAGGTGCCGTGCCGTTATGCAGATCAGGTATCACCTCCCGTCTTTATCCTTACCTCCCAGCCGCTCCATCCGCTTAGGCGGAAGCGCCGGTCAGCGAGGACAATGCCTTCTCCTGTGCGTGACTTTACGGCAAGTACCGTGTACCAGTGATCACCGTCAGGCCAGGGCAGGCCTATTTCATCGCCCGCCTTAACGGGGATGCTGCCCGCAGCCCATCCTTTAGTGCCGTTCTTAAATATAACGGGGCGCAGCAGCCCGTAATGCCATGTGCCGCTCAATCCTCTTCCCTCCATGCAGTATGACCGGGCAGGTCAAGAGGCCTTACCGGCTCACCGCCCCTGACGGGATAAAAAAGACAGCGTCCGGGAAGTGAGGGGACGGAGAGCTCCGGCTCCACGGTGAACTCCTTCCTTACCCCCGGGGCGATGAGCACTTCCACGTGGCGTCCCGTGGAGAGGGCGAGCGAGCCCACCCTCCATCTTTTCCATTCGGCGTCGTAGCTGAGCTCGCCGCACACCTTAAAACATCTGTCCCTGCTCATTTAAATCTGCTCACATTCAATATCCGTTAACTGTTCCCGCCTTACACGCACCCTGCGCCCGGCAAAGCCGGCGAGGTTGAAGCGTGCGTCGGTGCTCTTCCATTTGCCGGGGTACGGACCGGCGCGCAGGACGAAAACCCTGATCCAGCTGCCGCGGACACGCAGCTTAATCAGGACCCCGTCTTCGCAGACCAGGCGGTATCTGCCCACCTGCAGCCAGTCCCGGCCAATGGCGGGCAGACCCTCATACCATCCGCGTTCATCCTTCATCTGTCACCTCCTTCGTATACCGCGGGCAGTCCCGCCGCATCACCAGGTCCCGGGGCCATGACATCACCGTACTCAGGGCTTATGAGAAGCACCCACTGCTCCTCATCCTGCCACTCCTCACGTCCCGTCAGAAGCACGGCGTGATACCACCGGCACCGGATAAAGACCGCGAGGGCGTCACCGTACTCAGGCTCCAGGCTGCCGATGCAGCATCGGTCCCTGGCGGCGTTATAGGAGAACAGGCCGCAGGGACTGCCTCCGGGGCCATAGCCGTCAGGCCCGGTGAAACGCAGATCATAGAAGCCGCCCTCGGGGTCAAAGGCGCAGACCCTGCTGTCTTCCCCGTTTCTTCTCACTGTCATCATGGCCTTACCTCCCCCGCAGACGTTCCCGTGCCGTTAAGCACGGCCATCCATCTGAGTCTTTCGGCCTCGTTTTCAAGACGCTGCCTGGCCTTCTGCTCCGTCAGCAGACGCTCGCGGCAGGAGTGGAGTTCACCCATGGTGTTCATGAGCCTTGAGTAAAGACCGTTAGATTCACTGCGCAGTCTCCCGTTTTCGGCCTTAAGCGCCTCGATTTCGATAAGCTGCTCTCCGGTGACTATGGCCCCGTCGGCATCCTTAAGCATGTCCCTGGCGGTGATGTAGTTGCATAGCACCTCCACGAGGGTGCGCCATGACATGCGCTTATAGAAGCACAGCCTCAGCACATCCGCGTCGAGCCTGCCGTCACTGCGCTTAAGCATGGCGTCTATCAGGGCACCGTAATCGCTCTCAGTCATCATCAGCCCCTTATTTCATCCTTAGTGCCGCGTCTGGACGGTCCCGTGAGCTTCACCCTTCTCGTTGAGCCTTCGGGAAAAAGACGGTCGCACAGCGCCTCCCTGGTGTGGGGGCTGTCATCGGAAACCGGATCCCGGCGCGACTCAAAGTCAATCTGCGTGGTGAGGATGACGGGCTTCCTGAGGTAGCGGTCCTCGACGACGTTATAGAGAAACTCCGCCTGGGACGCGTTAAGCATGTCAATGCCGTAATCGTCGAGGATAAGCACGTGAAAGCGCTTTAAACGTTCGCGCAGGTTCTTTTTCCAGCGGTCGTCGCCGATGCACAGATCATGAAGCAGATCCGGCATTCTCAGGAACTTCACGCTGTAGCCGTTCTCGGCGGCGCGCCAGCCCATGGCGCAGGCCAGCATGGTCTTGCCGCAGCCGGTGTTGCCGGAGATGTACCAGTTAGTACCCGCCGTGAGATACTCCCCCGCGGCAATCAGTTCCGGGGTGCTGAGGGTGGGTCCGTTAATCCCTTTAAGTAGGGATAAGGTCACCCGTTAAACCACGGCATCATCCTCAGGCCAGTCAGGGACCTTCATTCCAAGCAGGTGCAGAAACAGGC
>DVOQ01000024.1 GCA_018713485.1 Candidatus Avisuccinivibrio pullicola | reverse complement strand
GCCGTGTCTCAGTCCCGATGTGGCCGGTCATCCTCTCAGACCGGCTATGGATCGTCGCCAGGGTGGGCCGTTACCCCGCCCTCAAGCTAATCCAGTCCGGGCACATCCTGCAGCGGAAGGTTGCCCTCCCTTTCCCCCTCGGGGTTTATGCGGTATCAGCGCCCGTTTCCAGACGTTGTCCCCCTCTGCAGGGCAGCTTCCCGGACCTTACTCACCCGTCCGCCGCTCGTCAGCAGAAGAAGCAAGCTTCTCCCCTGTTACCGCACGACTTGCATGTATTAGGCCTGCCGCCAGCGTTCAATCTGAGCCATGATCAAACTCTTCATAAGAAGTTCTTTCAATGACCCGAAAGTGTTAACCGTACATTTTTAAATGAACTGTTTCTTTCAGGGTTTGTATCCTCCCCCTTAAGGGAAGAACCCACACAGATTGTCCGTTTACGTCCTGTCAAAGAACTCTCTGAAAACCGTGGAGGTTTCAGGCTCCCCGTCACTTCGCTCTGTCTCGGTGCCGGTCAGCGGGTGTGCATTTTAAACACTTCTCAGATGCTGTCAACACTTTTTTCAGAATTTTTACGCAGAGCGCTCGGTTTCTCAGGGGCACTATACGTATTCGGAGCGCGTCTTTATGCCATCTTTGTAAAGATTTCCCGGAAGTAAAAAATTTTTACCAAGGATGACCGTTTACGCAGCGGCTCTCACCATCCTCAGGTTCCAGCCCTTACGCGTTCCCCGGGGCGTCCTGCCTGCCCCTAAATGTACAGCGGCCGCCCGATGGCAGCCGCTGCATTGAATACTGCTTCTGAAAACGGTCTAGACAGCGACCTTAATCACCACCTTAACCACCGGCATGCACTTGCCCTGATAGGCAGCACGCGGCTGATGGGCCTCCTCGGGGGGAACCACGGCCAGAGTGCCCTTGTGGAGATTAACCACGCTGTAGAACTCCGGGGTCTTGAAGAAAATGCAGTCATCGGTGGCTAACTTGTCCTCGGTGACCTCAAGGCCTTCCCTTAAGCAGACACCGAAGCTCTCCTCGCCTTCGGCCAGATACTGAATGTCGAAGAACTTATCGTGAGCCTCGAAACGGGCCTTATCAAAGGGAACGGTGGTATAGCGCTGCACCAAGGCAAAAACGCCCTCACAGATGTCATAGCGTCCGTTCTCTAATTTGCAGGGATCGTTCTCCTTAAGCCACGCGTAGCCCTTCTTAAACTTCTCTTCAAGATAATCATACTTAGTGGCAAGAGCGATATTCGTCGCGAACATGAAATAACTCCTCAAAAACGCACAGGCGCTACGGCCCTGATTCATTTGACTGGAGGAAGCAAGGCTCCCTTCCCTCGGATTATCTTAAAGTAAATCGCCCTTAAGAAACCTGCGTCCCGTCAAATATTTCATGTGGAGTTATTTAAGCCGCGGTCCATAAAAATTCCGTGTATCTCTCTCCTGAAAGCGTATATAAGCCAATACCGCTTTCATCGACGAGAGCAAAACCCGCCGGAGTACCGCCCTTGGGCAGGGTAGTGGAGCCGGGGTTGATGTTCACTACTCCGCTTTCCTGAGGGAAGATCCCCGCCACATGGGTATGTCCCGAGAGTACCACCTCTCCTCTTTTTAAACCTAATTTCTCACGCTCCGCGTCACTCTTAAAGGGATGGAGATGCCCGTGCGTTAAAAAGACGCGCTTAAGGCCTGCAGCGGTGGAAATAATGAGATGGCCGTAGGCGGCGTTGCAGGGGAACTCAAACATCATGCCGTCCACCTCGCTGTCACAGTTACCGCGCACGGCGATAATGCGTTCCTTATAGGAGTTAAGGATCGCGGCCACCTCGGGGGGACGGTAGGAGTCCGGAACGCGGTTGCGCGGCCCGTGATTTAAAAGATCGCCCAAAAGCACCAGATAGTCACACCCCAGGGGCTCAAAAAAGCTCAGGGCCTGTCTCAGTTCCTCAGCCCCGCCGTGGATGTCCGATAAGACCAGATATCGCATACACTCTCCTTGTTATACGCAGGCATTGTAACAGTGCCAAAAGCCCACGCAAAGTCCCGCTTGCGCCGTATAATTCAGAGAGGTGACGAGGTTTTACTTTCAATGAACAGACAGGTACATGACAAGGCCGTGACGGCCCTGCTCCTTTCAGTAGGCATCAGCAGCTTTCTAAGTTCCTTTATGGGTAACGCTCTCAATATCGCCGTACCTTTTATCGCCGCTGATTATGCCGTAGCCCCCGAAACCATCACGTGGGTGATTAACGGCTTTCTCATTACCTCAGCCGCCTTCTTACTTCCTGCCACCGCCCTGGCCAATTACCTGGGCTTTACCGTAACTTATCGTCTCGGAGCACTGTGTGCGGCACTGACCTCCTTTAGCGTACCGCTTGCGCCCACCTTTCTAACCCTCGTTCTCTTCAGAGCCCTGCAGGGCATGGCTTTCGCGTTACCCTTCTGTACCGGTATGGCGCTCGTGTTCGCGCTCATACCCAGAGAAAGGCGCGCTGTAGCCCTGGCTATCTGCATCTCCTCCGTCTACGCCGGGATCACGGTCGCCCCGCTTATCTCGGGACTTATCACCGAGCATTTAGGCTGGGAGGCAATCTTCGCTCTCGGAGGCACGGGACAGGCGTTAGGCTGGCTGCTCGCCCTCAGGCTGCCCCGCCTTCCCGCACACGTCACCTCCCTGCCCGCCGTGCGCATGGGCGTCTGCTTTGCGGGGATTGCCCTCACCCTGCTCTCGCTCTCGGCTCTCAACGAAAGCGCTCTTGCCTATGGAGGACTTTTCGGCGGACTGGCTCTTACCGCTCTCTATCTCATCATGGAAGGGAGGGCACACATACCGGTACTGCCGCTCAGCCCCGTACTTAGCAATCAGCCCTTTTCCCTGAGTCTTTTTGTGGCCTTCTTAAATTTCGTGGCCACCTTCGCCATCGGCATGCTCCTGTCGCTGCATTTACAGCTCATCTGTCATTTAAGCGCCTCGCTTACAGGACTTATCATGATGACACAGCCTGTCGTGATGCTCATAGGCTCCGCGCTAAGCCCGGTTTTGACAAGGCTTTTGGGCGTGCACCGCCTGACCCTGCTGGGGATCGGCATGATGACCTCAGGCTGCGCGGGCTTTATCTTTCTCACGCCTGACTCCCTCTGGCTCGTGATCGTCATGCAGATCATCGTGGGCCTTGGCAACGGGATCTTCTCCCCGCCCAACGCCAATATCATCATGAGCGCGGTGGATAAAAGTCTTTACGCCCTCGCCTCCTCGCTGCAGTCCCTGGTGCGCACCACGGGCATGGCGCTGTCCATGGCGCTCGTGACCCTGCTTTTAAACGCAGTGATCACCGCAAAGGCCGGCAGCGCGCTCTATCTTGAGGAACTCTCCTCAGGTATTGGCTATATCTTCATCATCTCAACCTCAGTCTGCGCCCTCGCCACGCTGACCAATCTCTACGTTTCTGCGACACAACTTAAGACAACGCCTGTCACAAAGGAGTAATCATGAACACATTGCCTAAAACCGCTCTCGCCGCCCTGCTTTCCTTAAGCCTGAGCTCCGTCACCTGCGCCGCAGCGCCTGACTCTCTCATGGGCTACAGTGAGGGTGCCCAGGTTTTCTCCGTAACCCCCGTGACCTTTCGTGTACAGACAATAAGTGACATCATCTACAGGCAGGTTTACAGCCGTAACGGGGTGCGGGGGCTTAAAATGACCCTCCTCAAACCTGAGACACAGGGGCTTAAACCTACGCTTATCTATTTCCCGGGCGGGGGCTTTACCTCTGCGGCCCGCGACAAATACACGGAACTGCGTCATGCCTTAGCCAAAGCCGGCTTCGTGGTGGCAGCCATTGAGTACCGTACCGTGCCGGATCGCTACCCCGCACTCGTCGAGGACGCCAAAGCCGCCATCCGCTACTTAAGGGCGCACGCCACGGAGCTTAGTATCGACAGGGAGAGGATCGGCGTGTTCGGTGACAGCGCGGGAGGCTATCTGGCCGAGATGGTCGCCATGACCAACGGCGAAAGCGGCTTTGACGTGGGTGACAACCTTAATGAGAGCTCTGAAGTGCAGGCGGCGGTGTCTTTTTACGGCATTTCCGATCTGCTGACCATCGGCGAGGGGCTGGGAGACGAGATCGCGTCCGTGCACCAAAGTAAAGCGGTGACCGAGGCCTTACTCATCAACGGGATGGCCTTTGACACCTTTAAGGGAGCTTCCGTCTTTGACACCCCCGAAAAGGCCAGAGAGGCCAGTCCCTTAAGTCATGTAGACGGCAACGAGCCGCCTCTGCTGCTCCTGCATGGTGCTAAAGACACCCTCGTCTCGCCCCTGCAGAGTAAAAAACTCTACGAGGCCTTAAAGGCACAGGGCGCGGACGCGGAATATATTCTTTTAAGCAATGCCGGCCATGGCGATCTGCCCTGGTATCAGGACGTCATCGTCAACAAGGTGGTGGACTTCTTTAAAAAGCGACTGCAGCTTATCACGCCCGTTCTAAACGACGGCCGCGTGCTTTAAAGGCAAGGGGCGCGTAGAGTTCAGGGTGCCGCATCGCAAAATACATGTGTTCTTCCTTGCGGTAGCGTCTTAAGGCGGCGAGATCAAGTGTTCCGAGCAGGAGCTCTTCTCCCTTTCCGCCCTGTACGCTGAACATCTCCCGCTCCCGCCCTCTCTCATCATAGGCGATACCGTCCACAAGGCAGGAATGCCCGTCCGCGTCCGCCACGCCACGGGGATAGTTGGCCACGGCCAGAGCACAGTAATTTTCCATGGCACGGGTATTAATCTGTGCGAGGCGGTTAACGCCTAAAGGGCAGGCATTGGGCACGAGGATGAGTTCCGCGCCCTTTAAGGCAAGCAGACGGGCAGCCTCGGGAAACTCGCGGTCATAGCAGATGAGTGCTCCCACGCGCAGCGTGATGTCCCCGACTGAGAGATCGGTAACCTCAAAGCGGTCCCCTGCCATCAGGTCGCGCTCCATGGCGAAAGCGCAGGTATGCACCTTGGCATAGTGAAGGACAAGCTGCCCTCCGGTGTCATAGACACGCAGCGCGTTACAGGCCCCTGCAGGCGCTTCCTCCAGGGCCGTGATGGCGATAGCCAGGTGCAGCTGTAAGGCAAGAGTGCGAAACGGCTCAAAATAATCTCCGCTCACGGGCGTAAGGCGGCTTAAAGACGTGTCTGAAAGCGCGTAGCCGTGAGAAAAAAGCTCGGGAAAAAGGATGAGCTGCGCTCCTTTCCCGGCCGCCTCACGGCAGAACTCAAGAGCCCGGCTCTGATTTACGTAAGGATCAGGCCCTGCGCGCAGCTGCGCTAAGGCGAGGGTCACGGTTTCCATGTTGCTTTACCCTGTGCTGAGAGCGTAATCATGTCCTAAAGGAAGCTTCCATATTCTAAGTGTCGGGCCGCATCGCGTATACTGAAGCGGCACTTTTTTAAGGAGAGATCATGAGCGATTGTTTAGCCCCCCTTCATTCAGGCAAACTCTATCTTGCCACCGATCCGGAGATCATGAAACTGCAAAGTGAGTGCCTGCAGCTGCAGTATGAGTTCAATCACACCCGCCCCGATGAGCCAGAACGCCGTCAGGACCTGATGGCTAAGATGTTCATGAAACTGGGTAAGAACTGCTATATCGAGCCCCCCTTTCATTGTAACTGGGCAGGACATTTCATGTCTCTTGGCGATAACGTCTATATCAATTTCAACTTCACGGCCGTGGATGATACCTATATTGAAATCGGCAATAACGTGATGATTGGTCCGAACGTCACCATCGCCACGGCGAATCATCCTGAAAACCTTGCCGATCGCGTTCAGGGTTTTCAGTACAACCGCAAGGTGATCATCGAAGATAACGTATGGTTAGGCGCGGGAGTTATCGTGCTGCCGGGGATCACCATCGGTAAGGACAGCATCGTGGGAGCAGGCTCCGTAGTCACCAGGGACGTACCGCCCGGCGTGGTTGCGGTGGGCAATCCCTGCACGGTACGCCGCCCCTTAAGGGACGATCACGCGGACTTAAGTCAGTAAAATCTGCATGAAACCCAGGTCAGGTTTTTAGAGCTTTACGTCAATAGAGTGTAGTTTTTACATTAATCCCTTCGCTACAATGCCTCACATGCCGTGAGGGTATATGGAGCGTACCTCTCGGCAACCTAGCAATCAAACATCTTTTTATAACGCAGATCCGTGCCCTGGCGCGGATCTTAGTTTTGCATACCTGAAAGACCGTAAGGTTTAAGGTAAATATTGTGCAGTCTTAAGATTAAGGGAGTGTAGGAATTTCATGGACAGAAAGTGGTGGCACGGTGCGGTAGCCTATCAGATCTACCCCAAATCCTTTCAGGACAGCAATCAGGACGGCATCGGCGACTTAAAAGGGATTATCCGCCGCCTGGACTATCTTAAGGAGCTTCACGTGGATATCCTGTGGCTCTCGCCCATTTATGTCTCTCCCTTCGTGGATGAGGGTTATGACATTGCCGACTATCAGGCGATAGCTCCCGTTTTCGGCACCATGGAAGACTTTGACGAACTCCTTAGGGAAGCGAAGGCACGGGGCATGGAGCTCATCATGGATCTGGTCCTCAATCACTGCTCATCAGAACACCCGTGGTTTAAACAGGCCTTAAGCTCCCCGTTAAGCGAGGAAGCCTCGTTCTTTTATTTCCGCAGGGGTCACGACGGACTGCCGCCTGACAACCTGCGCTCCTATTTCGGAGGCAGCGTCTGGGAGAAGATTGAAGGTGACAGCGATCTCTACTATCTGCACTACTTTGCCAGAGAGCAGCCTGATCTCAACTGGTATAACGAAAAGCTGCGCGAACGTCTCTTTGAGATGATGAACTGGTGGCTTGACAAGGGAGTCGCGGGTTTTCGCGTGGACGCCATCATGAATATCGCCAAGGATTTATCCTTCCCGGGGCTCCCTGCCGACGGCGCTGACGGACTGTGCGCGGCAAGCAAGATGACGGCACGCATGGCAGGGGAAGTGTCCGGCTTTTTAAAGGAAATGCGCGATAAGACCCTAAAGCCCCATGACGCCTTCTCCGTAGGCGAGGCCTTCTCGGTGCGTGAGGAAGATCTCGCTGCCTTTATCGGTGAAGACGGCTGTTTTTCGACCATCTTCGATTTCTCCTCACACGGTCTTAACGAGGGACTCTCGCGCTATTGCGACTTTAAGCCCCTCACGGTGAAATATTTCCGCGACGCCACCTTTACCGCCCAGGAAAAGGCCAACGCGGTGGGCTTTTTAGCGCCCATTATCGAAAATCACGATGAGCCGCGCGGCGTCAGCGCCATTTTACCGAGGCAGTGGCAGAACGCGCGCGGAGCTCAGGCCTTAGGTACCGTCACGCTCCTCCTGCGCGGCATTCCCTTTATCTATCAGGGACAGGAGCTCGGTATGACCAACACGCATTTTGACTCGGTCTACGAAATCCGCGATCTGCTCGCCAGAGAGCAGTACAGCGCCTGTCTGAAACAGGGCCTGTCCCCTTACCAGGCACTTACGATCCTTAACTGCGAGTCCCGCGAAAACGCACGTACCCCCATGCTCTGGGATCACAGTTCCTTCGCCGGTTTTTCCGAGGTTACGCCGTGGCTTAAGGTGCATCAGGATCAGCACCGCCTCTGTGTGGAATTTCAGGAAGGGGATCCGCACTCCACCCTGAATCACTACCGTGCACTCACAGCCTTAAAGCACCATCCGGACTTCCGTGACACTCTCACCTACGGCGACTTTGAGCGCATGCCCTGTCCTGACGATGACACCATCTGTTTCAGGCGCGTCGGGGAGCGGCAGGAGATAGGCGTGATCGCCTCGTTTAGCCATGACACGCATGTTTTTCCCATAGGAGAGGCCAAAATCCTGCTTACCTCAGGAGAGGTGAGTTTTAAAGAAGGCGAGCTTATGGTAAAGCCGGGCTCCTCGGCCGTGTTTATCATAGAGCGCTAAAGCACTGCCCCTTGCCCCATGCTGTGCACGGATCCCGCCGCTCCGTGCTTTTTACGTCCCGCAGGGTTACACTCCCCCACCCTGCAGGGGATCCACGAACCCTGCCATGGCGTAAAGCCAGGCCTCATACCTGCCGGTTTCACGCACGCGCGTCAGGAAATGCTTAACCGCATGGCCCATGGAGCCGGCCGTGCCCGTTATTGCCTGCGGATCAGAGCATCGCCAGGTTATCGGATCTCGCCCACCTCCAGGGGATCGGGAATGAAAAATTCCTCGGCGGGAGTCTCACTCTCCTCGTCCCATTCCTCGGTCTCATCCTCGTTATCGCGGTGAAAAAAGTCCCGCCATTTACCTGAAGGAACCGGCTCAGAGCCTAAAGCGGTCCCCTCATCCAGTGGCACACGGAATTTAAGGCACGGACAGTGCCGGAACAGATCTCTGTCAAAGGGACTCTCCGGATCATTAAGCGCACAGAACAGAACAGAAAAATCATCACGCAGGGGCAAAGTCTTCATGGCGATCTCTCCTAAATTCAGTAACTCCTCTCTTACTTACTTATTCCGGGACGTCGCTTTTCTTGGCTGCAGGATAAGGCGGGATCCTTCCCGCCACAGGGGATTATACAAAAAGTTGACTTTGGCTGACAAGCTCACCGCCTTTACAGGAGGGCGATAAGCTTCTCCACATCTTCCTCGGCAGTGCTCCACGAGGTGACAAAGCGCACCGTGGTCTCGCTCTCACCGCGCACGCCCCAGACCTCAAAACCGACTAAAGGAGTCAGACGGTCTAAAACGGCGTTGGGCAGAACGGGAAAGAGCTGATTGGTCTGGGAATTAACCGCCAGGCGGTAGCCGCGCGCCTCAAGCGCCTGACGGAGCCTTGCGGCCATGGCTATGGCATGCTCGCCTATCCGCAGATAGAGTCTGTCCGTAAACAGGGCCTCAAACTGCGCTCCTAATAAAAAGCCCTTGGCCAGAAGCGCGCCATGCTGTTTTACCAGCGAGAAAAAGTGCGGGCAGAGCGCAGGCTCCGGCAGCACCACTGCCTCTCCGAAGTACGCGCCGACCTTGGTGCCGCCGATATAGAAAGCATCGCAAAGCGCAGCCAGATCATAAAGCGTGACATCATTGTCAGGGGCGGCAAGAGCATAGCCTAAGCGGGCCCCGTCCACATAGAGATAGAGGCCGTAGCATCTGCAGACTTCCCGTAAGGCTTTAAGCTCGTCTCTTGAGTAGAGAGTGCCCAGTTCCGTAGGCTGCGAGATATAGACAAGACGCGGGATCACCATGTGCTCCCAGGTCTCGTCGGCGTAAAAATCCTTAAGATAGCGCTCCACCGTGGCAGCGCTTAACCTGCCCTCCGCAGCGTCAAGACCGATGACCTTATGCCCGGAGGCTTCGATGGCACCGCTTTCGTGAACGTTGATATGCCCTGAGGCGGCGCAGAGCACGCCCTCAGTATGGCGGACAAGCGCATCGATCACCGTAGCGTTAGCCTGCGTGCCGCCCACTAAAAAGTGCACCGCGCCCTTTTCAAGACCGCAGGCTTTGAGGATAAGCTTACGGGCGTTTTCCGTAACCGGATCAAGACCATAGCCCACGTGTGGCTCAAGGCCGGCTTTAGCCATGGCGGAGGCTACCTCGGGATGGGCACCTGCCATGTAGTCAGTGTAAAAGTAAAGCATCGCTGTCTCCTTTGCGTGCGGGGCATTGTACTGCGCATAACGGCGCTAGAGAAGCCACAGGGGGCCCAGGGCCTCGCGGCGCGGTAAACGGTAATCCGAAGGATAGGTGACATCCACGAGGTACAGGCCATCGGGGCGGGCCATAGGGCCTGCCTGAGAGCGATCGGCAGCCTCGAGGACCTCTTTTAGCCAGGCGCTGTCTTTACGGCCTTCGCCAATGAGGAGCAAAGAGCCTACGATATTGCGCACCATGTGATTTAAAAAGGCGTTAGCGGCAATATCAAAGACGATGAAAGGACCGTGGCGGCTGACCTCGATAAAGTGCACGCAGCGGTTAGAGGAGCGGCTCTCGTCATCGGCGCCCTTAAAGGAGGAAAAATCGTGCTCGCCTAACAGCACCTGCGCTGCCCTGTGCATGCGCGTAACGTCATAGTCACCGCGGTAGACGCTGACGCCTCCGGCTAAAATGGCGTTACGGTTTAAGGTATTCTGCAGAATATAGCGGTAACGGCGGGCACGGGCCGAGAAACGTGCGTGAAAGACGTCATCGACCGGCTGCGCCCAGGTGATGGCGATATCGTCGGGCAGGTAGGTATTGGTGCCCAGCACCCAGCCACGCGGACTGCGCTCTTTCGTCACGTCGATGTGCACCACCTGACCGGTGGCGTTCACTCCGGCATCGGTGCGTCCGGCGCAGGTAAGGGTCACCGCCTCGTCGGCAATCCTTGAGAGTGCTTTTTCAAGTTCTCCCTGCACGGTGATAAGTTCATTCTGCCGTTGAAAACCGGCGTAATGTAAACCGCTGTATTCCACCCCGAGGGCAATGCGCATGGTAATTCCTGTAAGTTGCTGGGAAGTTGATTAATCAGCGCTCCGGACCCTTAAACACCAGGGTTTTGGAGGCCACGTAGGTAAGTACCGTCACCAGGGCCATGGCGATAATAAGCGGCAGGAGGCCGCTTAAGCCCATGGAGAGCAGAAGCGCCACGATGAGATTACGCAGCACGAGCATGCTCAGGGCTACCCCTAAAAACCGCAGCGCCGACCCTGCCTTATGAAAGGTAAAGCTGCGGTGTCCGCAATAGGACACGACAAAGGCCACGGCAAAGGCCAGTGTCGTAACGGCGTTTTCATGCAGATGCAGGACATAAAGAAGGAAGACGCTCACGCTAAGATCGGTAAGCGTGGCCGCTCCGCCCACGAGGCCAAAGCGCAGGATCTGCCAGACTCCGCCGCCGTGCGTCAGGCGTTCCCTAAGCATCCCTCTCTCCCTGTTTAGGGTCCTGTTCTGCCTCGTTGACATAAAGCCCATTTCCGGAAAGCACAATGCCCTGCGCAAGCTTTCCGGCAAGGGGCCCCCTAACGGCGGAAACGACGTAGACGGGACGGTGCTTGACCTCCTCGGACATGCGGCCTAAATACTCGCCTAACACGCCGATGGAGATAAGCTGCACGGACCCAAGGAACAGCACCACGCACATTAAGGAAGCGTAGCCTGGCGCATCAATGCCCGTCACCATGGTGTCAATGAGAATGTAGAGCATGTAGATAAGGGCGCCCAGTCCCACGCCCGCGCCGATATAGGACCAGACGCGCAGCGGGAGCGAGGAGAAGGCGATAATGCCGTCAAGGGCGAAATTCCACAGCTTCCAGTAGTTCCACTTGGTTGTGCCGGCCGCACGCTCGGGGCGCCGGTAGGGGACACCGCGGGAGGTGAAACCGGGCCACGCGAAGAGGCCTTTCATGAAACGGTTGGATTCATGCAGGGCGCGAACCGTGGCGACAACCTTTTTGTCGATAAGACGGAAGTCCCCGGCATTCTCGGGGATTTTGACGCGGGAGGAAACACGGTTAAAGACGCGGTAAAAGCCACCGGAGGTGAAGCGTTTCATCTCGGTGTCAGTGGAGCGGTCCACGCGCACGCCGTAAACGCTGTCCACTCCTTCCTCACGCCAGATCTGCACGAACTTAAGCACCAGCTCGGGCGGATCCTGTAAATCCACGTCCATGGGCACGATGGCATCGGCCTCAATAAGATCGAGAGCGGCGGACATGGCCGCCTCCTTGCCAAAGTTGCGCGACAGGGCGATGAGACTTACGGGGATCTCCCGCTTCTCAGAGGAGAGCCTGACGATAAGCTCGCGGGTACGGTCTTTGGAGCCGTCGTCAATGAAGACGATGGACAGATGGCCTTTCAGAGAGGCAAGCTTCTCTTCAATGGTGGTAACGAAAAGCTCTACCGTCTCCTCTTCGTTGTAGACGGGAACGGCTAAAGCCACCTGATAATCCGTGTTCTGCATACAGTACCTAATCGGTCAGAAATTCGTGGCGCGAGGAGGGATTGAGCTTAAAGTGTCCCCCGAGGGCCGTGGTAGTGGTCACAGAGGTCTGATCACGGGCTCCGCGGGCCTTGACGCAGTAATGGGTGGCCGTGATGGAGACGGCGACATTGCGCGTGTTCAGCAGGGTCTGCAGGGCCACCAGGATCTGCTGCGTCATGCGCTCCTGCACCTGGGGCCGGTGAGCGAAAAACTGCACAATACGGTTGATCTTGGAAAGTCCGATGATCTTCTCGCCCGGCATATAGGCCACCTTGGCCTTACCGTCAATGACCACGAAATGATGTTCGCAGGTAGAGGTGACGGTAATGTCACTGACCTTGACCATCTCGTCAAAGTGCATCTTATTATCGATCACGGTGATGGCGGGAAAATTGCGGTAATCAAGCCCCGAGAAAATCTCGCCTACGAACATGCGCGCCACGCGGTACGGAGTACGCTCGAGGCTGTCATCGCCCAGGTCGAGACCTAAAATCTCCATGATGGAACTCATGTGCGAGGTAATGGCCGCTATCTTATCCTCCGCACTCAGTGCATTGGGAAGCAACGGCGTCTCAAGGCCCCGCTCAATCAGGGCCTTGCGCACCAGAAAGGCCTCACGGCTCAGTCCGTTCCCGATAGATGGAGCCGTCACGGCCCCTTCTAAAGCTAAATCACTCATCGCTGCCACTGTCATCGGACTCGTACCACGGTACGGACTTTTCAAGGGCGAAGTGCAGATGGATGTGCTCTAATCCGTATTTCTGGGCGAGGTAGTCACCAAGGCAGCGCACCCCGTCCTGCTCGGAGGCGTGATGCCCCACGGCAAAGACCACGGTGCCGGTCTCAGCGGCAAGGTGATAGGTCTGCTCATTGACATCGCCCGTGATAAGAGCGTCAAAGTCAGGCCGCGGATTATCATCGAGAAGCGCAGAACCTGCACCCGAGCACACCGCCACATCCTCAATGAGAAGATCGGAAGGCGGGTTGCCGATGACCTGCACACGGGTATCCAGCTGCGCGCAGAGAATACCGCAGATCTCATTGACCGACAGGGGTTCCTCCAGACGGCCAACCATGCCCACCGAGGTAGGTTCGCCCGGCACCGCGTAATCAAACTCAAGAGCGCCGAGCATTTCCATGAGGAGGCGGTTATTGCCTAATTCCGCGTGGGCGTCCAGGGGCAGGTGATAGGCGTAAAGATTCAGTCCCGCAGCTAACGCGGTGGCGACACGATCGTGCATGACACCGACTAAACGTGGACTGGCACCCTTCCAGAAGAGTCCATGATGCACGATAAGCGCGTCCGCGCCGGCCTCCACCGCGGCGTCAATGGCTTCGAGACTTGCCGTGGCCGCCGTGGCAATCCTGTTTACCTCGGGACGGCCCTCAATCTGCAGGCCGTTGCAGGACACGTCCTGATAACGCCCTGTTTCAAGATAGGTATTGATGATTTTCTCAAGGCTTAAATGGTCCATGTAACGATCCTCAGCTTAGAGTGAAACAATACGCCCGCGCACCTTGGCGAGGCTTTCAATACGGCTGACAAGGCCATTTAAGGCCTCCCTGCTGCCACTGTTTCCGGCGTAAACGCGGATGAGCTCCTTACCGTTAGCGTTCACCGTCACATCAAGGCAGTGAATCCCGGCCTTCTCTAAGGTGGCCATCACGCGTGAGGCATTGGCCTTCTGCGAGAATACCCCCACCTGCACGGTAAAGCGACCCGCAACAGGCTTACCCGTTACACCACTGTCCGAGGTGTCGGGGGTGCTCTGAGACGCAGGCTTACTTACAGATGCCGTTAAGGACGGGCGCTTCGTTAGATCACGCCCGGGCGCCACTAAAATTTCAGTGTCAGCTCGCTGACTCTCAGTTTGCCTGGCGCTAAGCGACGGGCTCTCGTAACTTAACTCCTCAACGGGAGAAACCGCCGGTTCTGCGCTCTTGAGTCCCGTCTCCGACTGCGCCGAGGCCTGCAGCGCATCGGCCATGAGCTCGGGATTTTCAGAAATCAGACCTTCCTTACTGTCATCCTCCGGGGCAAGTAAGGCCGCGTAATCATCAGGCGGCGCCATTAAATTGCCACTCTCATCGGTCACAGCGCCATGGGAGCTGACCGCCACGCTGTCAGGAGCACGATGCTGCGGTCGCGTGTTGAGTAAGGCAGGCAGAGCGATGAGCAGCAGCGAGAGAATAATCAGAAAGCCCACTATGCGGTTACGCAGGGCCGTGGTTAATGCCATAACTTAATTTCCTATTTCGGTTCTGTCCCGCCCTTAGAGGAGGTACAGCCTTTCCTGAGCAGGAGCCGGCGGATTGCGGAGGCCGTCACGAAGGAACCGCACCCCACGAGGTAGCGGGACCTTGCACAAAGAGCCCCGTTAAATGCCGCCTCGACCTCATTATAAGATTGAATGGCCGACTTTGGCACCCCACAGGCCAATAATGCAGAGCAAAGACGGTCCGCAGGAGCACCGCGGGATCCCTGAAGCGAGGTCAGATAGTAGGAGGCACCGGCAAGGGCTATCTGAGAGAGCACCCCCTCAATATCCTTGTCCTTTAACATGCCGATGACAAAGCTTACCTCAGAGCTTTCCTGAAGCACGCCCTCAGCGTCAAGCGTAGCACGGAGGTTGCGCATGGCAGGCACGTTGTGCGCCCCGTCAAGGATGATCCAGCGACCTTCACAGGTAAAGCGCTCCATGCGGCAGGGCAGTGCCGCCTCCACGAGAGCCCTGCGTACCGCCGCGACTTTAAAGGAGAAGTTCTGACAGGTACTTATGGCAAGGAGCGTATTGAGCGCACAGTGCAGGGCCGCCCCGGGCAGAGCCGAGCGCTCAAAGCTAAAGCCCCCGTGGGCAAGTGCGTAGCCAAGGGAGTCAGAGTCCTGAGAACTAACAGGGGCTGCAGGCATGTTCCGGGGGCTTAGGATTCCGCCCTGCTCCTTAAATACAAGCTGCGTGCTGCGGGGGTTAAACCATGGATGAGCACCGCTCTCTTCAAGGCGCCTTCTTATGACGGAAAGCGCCTCCTCTTCAAGATCGCCCGTAACGGCCACGGAGCCGGAGTGAATGATGCCCGCTTTCTCAGAGGCGATCGCGCTGAGGGTATGCCCCAGAAACTGCATGTGATCAAAGCCGACCGAGACCACGACCGCCACGTCAGCGTAGATGACGTTGACCGCGTCGAGCCTGCCGCCTAAGCCCACCTCCAGGACCCACAGCGCAAGCTGATGCCTTGCAAAAATCCACAGCGCCGCCAGCGTGGTGTACTCAAAGTAGGTAAGTTCGGTCTTAAGCTCAAGCGCGCAGGTATGTACCGCGCTTAAAGCCGCGCAGAAATCCTCCGCAGCGGCCTCCACGCCGTTGACGTTCACGCGCTCGGTAAAGCGCTCTAAATGCGGGGAGGTATAAAGACCTGCGCTGTAGCCTGACAGACGGGCCGAGAGCGCCACGAAGGAGGCCGTCGAGCCCTTGCCGTTAGTGCCACCCACGGTAACCACACAGGCTCTCTCACGGGCCTTATCAAGGCCTAAGGCTCTGTAGACCCTGCTGACACGCTCAAGTCCCAGTTCAATGTGGTGAATGTCAATGGCGTTTAAAAAGGCCTCCCACTCCTCTAAGGTGGCGGGAGTCTTAGATGCGCCATAGGCGTCTGCTGGGGATATGGAAACCGTGTCTTCAGGAGATAAATGCGGCATAAAGCCTCCTCTAAACGCGGGAAACCCCGCCGTGGCGGGGTTTCGTAAACCTAAACGACGTCCTTTCAGATACGCGTGGCGGCGGTCTTTTTGGAGCGCGTGCCGCGACGGGACGGGGTCGCGGCCTTCGTCTCGGTCTCACCGCTGACGGGCATAAGCGTATGGGCCGCATCTCCGCCTGTATCCTCACGGGGCTCATCCACCTTCATCATCAGGGCAATGAGACGGGCGATTTCATCACGCATGTCACGGCGCGAGACAATCATGTCCACAGCCCCCTTGGACTGCAGGAACTCGGCTCTCTGGAAGCCCTCGGGGAGCTTCTCGCGCACCGTCTGCTCAATAACGCGGGGACCTGCGAAACCGATTAAGGCGTTGGGCTCAGCGATATTGATGTCACCTAACATGGCGAGGGACGCGGACACACCGCCCATGGTGGGATTGCTCATCACGCTCACGAAGGGCAGTCCCGCGTCAGCGAGGCGGGAAAGAGCCGCGGAGGTCTTCGCCATCTGCATCAGTGAGAATAAGGATTCCTGCATACGGGCACCGCCTGAGGTGGAGAAGCAGATGAGAGCGCGGTGCTCCTTCAGGCACTCGTTGACGGCAAGGCAGAAGCGCGCCCCCACCACCGAGCCCATGGAACCGCCCATAAAATCAAACTCAAAGGCGCACACCACGACGGGAAGGCCTTTTAAATAGCCTTTTTCCACCACAAGAGCGTCTTTTTCACCGGTGTTCTTCTGGGCCGTGGCTAAACGGTCGCGGTAACGCTTTAAATCCTTGAATTTGAGAATATCCTTAGGCTCGAGCTCCTCGCCTAATTCCTGACGGCCATTCTTGTCGAGAAAAGAATCGATGCGGGTTCTGGCCTTGATACGCATGTGATGCCCGCACTTGGGGCAGACATTTAAATTGCGCTCCAGCTCGGCGCGGTACAGTACCTGCTCACAGGCCTCGCACTTAGTCCACACGCCCTCGGGGATCTCGTGCTTGCTGTTACCGTCACTCTTGGGCAATATCTTATCAAGCCAGCTCATTGATTACGCTCCGTTATCTAAACTCTCTGCCCTCGCTTACGCGGCAGGCTGTTTACATTTAGCCGCTAAAGCACGGGGACAGCGCTCCCCGTCAGGGCTAAGGGGCATTATACCGCAGAGCGCACCGTTTACCCAAGACAGGGATGAGGAGCACTCAGACTCCGGTCCTGAGAAGGGGCCTGAAGCCCCTTTAAGGCTTAGGCTCCGGACTTCACGCTTACGCCCGCCCCCTGACGGGTCGGGCCATTTTGTAAGCCCCCCGTCCTGCTCTTGTTTTATAATTGGAAACCCTGATTTATAGCTTAAGTATTAACATGCGTGCTTTAAAACCTGCCCCTCTCTCAGTGCTGCTGGGCCTTGCCCTGAGCCTCTCCACTGCGGCCAAGGCCACGGTGATTTACTCTGATGACAGTTCCTCCCTGGATCTCTTCGGCTCCGTGAGTGCCCTGTGTCTTTCAGGACATGCCGCCCATCCCGACCGGCCCTACGGTAACGCCGCGGCAGACAGCGCCATCGCCTCCCGCTCCATCGTGGGTCTTGCCATGCGCAGCCGCCTTGGCGACCATCTGGATGCCATCGCCATGGCGCAGTGGGATATGACCAACGGAGAACTGGACAGTGCCACCGACTATCTCTACACGGGCATTGATGCCTACGAATACGGCACCCTCATCGCAGGCCAGGCCGAAAATGCCTACTACGCCGTGGTGGGTACCACCGATATCTTCCATTTCCTCGAATCCCGCGGCAATGACGCCTATTTTATGGACGACAAGCTCCCCGGGCAGCTGCTCTACCGTTTTTCGGCCCTAAGTTACGATCTGCGTCTTTCCTATATGACCTCCAAGGATCAGGTCAACGATACGCCTTTCTCGGTAAGCCATCAGATTGCCGCCTCGGTCTCCGGCAGGGTCAGTGACCGTATCTCCTTTGCCTATGGCCTCGTCTATACCAATTTCTCCTATGCAGGAGCTGACAACCGTCAGGCCCTCGGTAATTATTTTGGTTCTCTCCTGGCCCGCGACTATAACTGGTCCGAGAGCGAGGCAGAGAGGCGTGCTTTAAGCTCCCATAAAATCGAAGCTAAATACGATTACGGTGCGGCGCTAAGCTACGGCGTCCTCGGTGAGGGACTCTACGCCTCCGTGAACTTCACGGTCAGCGATTACGACTATCTTAAGCACAAAATCTACAGCACCGAAGGCGCCGTCTCCTATACCTTTGACAACGGCATGGAACTTCTGGGCGGGCTTAATTTTGAACACTATGACGGCTTCTGTGTCATCTCCGATCTCAATTTAGGGGCGGCATGGAACTTAGCGCCCTCCTTTAAGGTCTTCTGTGAGGGCACCGTTGATCTCGGGGCTGACCCGGAACGCTTTTACGGAAGCGCGGTAAGTGATTATCTTACCGAGAATAAATTTGTGCTCGGGGCTGAATTTAGCTTCTAGATAGGCTACACTTAGTCAGGTTTTTCCAGAGTTTAGATAAGTCTAAACCTACAAGGATTGCGAAATGTTCAAAGTCGATACTCTGTGCAAGGCGGGCGTGATTGCTGCCGCCGCTCTTTTCTCTGCCACTGTCCTCGCTGCACCTCAGTTCAAGGTACCGGTGCACTATTCCGTCGAGTTAGTGGATGGCGAGACTAACGATCTCCCCTATTCCCGCTCCGATCGCACCATTACCTTTGACGGTACCGGCCGCCATCAGATCGTGCTCCTCTTTGAGGATAATTTCGGCACCCAGGCAGAGTCCCGCATGGTGCAGGCTGCCGATCCCATCGTCATTGACATTATGAGTATCGGTGAGAACGATCTCTATACCTTTACCTACGATCAGCCGCACAGCCTCAAAGAGGCCGAGCTCTACGCCCGTACGCAGCAGATTGAGCTCAGGGATGGCAACCATAAGCCCTTAAACCCCGAGCAGGCCTCCTACTACATCTTAGCCTCCGAGGCCGGTTTCTCCATCCTGCGTGACTACCGTCAGGATCTGCTCTCCTTAAACCGCCTCTACGCCCCGCGTTACGTGCAGGGTCAGGAGCGCGTCATGGGTCTAACCACCTACGGAGCCCCCACTATTACCGCCAATGCCGGCTCGGGCTTTAACAGCGGCACTCCCGCCCATATCTCCATGGCAGCTCCCATGACCTCCTCCGCCCAGGAAGGCAATCTGCGCACCTCCTCCACCTCAGGCGGCGCGGTGGCAGGACCTCAGGGACGTTTACGTGATCTCATCAATCTCTACAATTCCAGTGATGACGCCACCAAGTTAGAGTTCGTCAAGTACGTGATGAGTCATTAACCTCATCGCCTTTCAGCTTCAGAAAAAGGATCCTCCGGGATCCTTTTTCGTCTGCGGGCAGAGCTGTCCCAATCTGCAGGTTCCTGTTTTTTAGAAGCTCTCCGGGCGAGGCGTCAGAGCTTACGTCCGGTCATGGGCAAAAGCTCCTCTTCCGTGTCCACGAGATCATCAAAGGCCTGACGCATCAGCTGAAAGGTTACGGGTGAGGGATGGGATAAGAACATCTCAAAGCGGCGCGTAAATTCCCGCGCCTCATTAAGGCTGACCTTACCCCATGCGGTCTGAAATTCCCGGTCAGGATGTTTCTGCACTTCCTGAAGCATGTTTTCATCCACACCCGGGACTCAGTCAGAAAGGCAGAGCATTGAGTCAGATACTTTAAGCTAAGCTCCTCTGCGGTCATGATCCTCCCCCCCGGCTACAGCCTCCTTTAAAAAGGTCTCCCCGCTCACGGGAGGCGGCAGGGTACTGAGAACCTCAGCCCCGGCTTTCAGCTCATATGCAGAGCCGGTCTCTTCATCCGCCGGCACCGCATAGCTTTCAAAGGCATCCTTTAAAAAAAGGCCAAAGCGGGGAGACTCTCCCTGTTCCGCGTTATAAGAGGTCCTCTCCTCATGGTTGCGTGAGCGCGCAGCACTTATCAGATCGGCAACATACATGAGCCCTCCCTGTCTTCTACGGCAAAAACTGCCGCTCCCTGCGGCATACCCTAAAGAATGCAGGAGGCGAGCCATCAGGAGGCGTGTAGGGCATCGTAGATCTTCTGCGCTAACTCACGGCTAATCCCGGGGACCTTGGCTAATTCATCAACGCCGGCGCGCAGCACCTCACGGCGGCCGCCTAAATGACTTAAGAGAGCCTGGCGGCGCTTGGGTCCTACGCCTTCGATCTGCTCGAGAGCCGAGGTGCGGCGGGCTTTGGCGCGGCGGTTACGGTGCCCCGTGATGGCAAAGCGGTGCGACTCGTCGCGGATATGCAGTACGAGCTGCAGCGCGGGATCGGCCAGGGTAAGATGGATATGCTCATGGGTAAAGGCCACGATGAGGGTCTCAAGACCCTCCTTACGGCCCTCACCCTTGGCAACGGCCACGATACAGGGCAGTTCCACGCCCTGGGAGTTAAAAGCCGCGGAGAGCACCTCTTCCGCCTGGGCTAACTGCCCGGGGCCGCCGTCGATAAAGACCACGTCGGGGCGCTCCCCCTCTTTAATGTCCTTAAAACGGCGCGTTAACACCTGATGCATGGCGGCAAAATCGTCCCCCGGGGTCACGCCCTCAATGTTAAAGCGCCGGTAGCGCGAGGTATCGGGCCCCTCACGGTTAAAGACCACTAAGGAGGCAACGGTAAGCTCGCCCTGAGTGTGCGAGATATCATAGCACTCAAGGCGCTGCACATTCTCAAGGCCAAGCAGTGTCTCCAGGGAGGTAATACGCTTCTGTGCCGTGGCCTCCGAGGAGAGATGTGCATTTAGTGCCGTGCGGGCGTTGTCCGAGGCAAGGCGCAGATAACGCGCACGCTCCTGCCGCACGCTCGCCTCACCCTCACAGATACGGATCTTACGTCCCGTGAGCTTTTCAATGGCGGAGGCGATAAGCGCGCTGTCAGAGCAGGTCTTATCAAGGAGAATTTCCTTCGGCAGCATCTCCCCGCGCTCGGAGTTCAGATAGAACTGCGTCAGAAATGAGGACAGGATGCTTTCCTCGCCACCTTCGGCGGGTAGTTTAGGAAAGTAGGAACGCGTACCTAAAATACGTCCCTGACGGATAAAGAGCACGTGCACGCAGGCCTGACCGCCCTCCAGGGCCGTGCCCACGGCGTCAAGGTCAAAGGAGCCGTCAGCGCTGACCGACTGCGACTCCTGCACGCGCCTCAGGGCCAGAAGCTGATCGCGTACTTTTGCCGCCGCCTCGAATTTAAGCTCCGCCGACAGGCTCTGCATGCGTTCCGTCAGGGTGTTGAGCAGTTCCTGATTCTGACCCTTTAAAAACAGACGCACCAGAGATACCTGACGGGCGTACTCTTCCTCCTCCGCCTCCGTCAGCGGCACACAGGGGGCCAGACATTTGCCTAACTGCGCCATAAGGCAGGGACGGGAGCGGTGGGCATAGACGGTGTCAGTGCACTGCCGGATGGGAAAGAGCTTCTGCAAAAGCCTTAAGCTTTCCTTGACTGCGCCCGAATCGGGATACGGACCGAAATACTCGCCCTCACGGCGTTTGGCGCCGCGGTGATAGTAAAGACCGGGATGCTTTTGCTTCGTTAAAAGCAGATAGGGGTAGGACTTGTCATCGCGCAGCAGAATGTTATAGCGCGGCTGATATTCCTTGATGAGATTGTTCTCAAGGATGAGGGCCTCAGTCTCGGAAAAAGTGACCGTAAACTCAATATGCTGAATATGCGCCACCAGAGCCCTGGTCTTAGGAGCGGTGACATTCTTTAAAAAGTAGGAGGACAGGCGCTTTTTTAAGTCTTTGGCCTTGCCCACGTAAATGACCTCACCGCGCACGTCATACATGCGGTAGGAACCGGGCCTGTTCGGCACGGTCTTTAAAAAAGCTTTAGCGTCAAAGGCCTTCTCGGGCAGCGGCGGCTCTTCCCCGGGAGCAAGGCGCATCCCCTGAGGCAGTTCCTCCCCTGCCTTCAGAACGTTTTTGCCCTCGGGGGTGCGATCGGGACGCACTCCCTCGTAAGTCACGGACGCCTCTTCACCTAAGCTGCCCTGATGCTTTTCCATCCCTCTTGCCATCCCCTTAAGCGCACTAAAAAGCCCGCACAGAGCAGGCTTTTTAGTGTAACCGTAAACGTTACTTTTTAGAAGGCCGGCAGGATAGCGCCCTGATACTTCTCCTCGATGAACTTGCGCGTCTCGGGGGAGTTTAAGGCCTCCTGTAAAATCTTCATGTCAGGAAGCTTAGCGCTGTCAGGATTGGCCACCAGAATATTCACGTAAGGCGAATCGGCACCTTCAATTAAGATGGCGTCGCGGCCCGGGACCATACCGGCTGCCATGGCGTAATTGGTGTTGATGACGGCTGCGGTGACATCGTCAAGAGAACGCGGTAACTGCGCGGCCTCTAACTCGCGGATATCGAGATCCTTAGGATTCTCGGTAATATCCATGACGGTGCAGGTGATATCGGTGGGATCGGCTAAAGTAATGGCCCCCGCGGAGGCCAGGAGCAGTAAGGCACGGCCGCCGTTAGTGGGATCGTTGGGGATGGCCACGGTAGCACCCTCGGGAAGTTCCTCAAGGCTCTTGATGCTCTTGGAATAAACGCCCATCGGCTCAATGTGCACACCGCACACTTCGACGAGGTTCACGCCGTGATCCTTGATAAAGGTCTCAAGGTACGGACGGTGCTGATAGTAATTGGCGTTGAGCTCGCCGTCATCGGTGGCGAGATTGGGCTGCACGTAATCATTAAACTCCACGATCTGAAGATCAACGCCCTTCTCAGCCACTAACGGCTTAACGAACTCGAGGATCTCGGCGTGCGGCACGGGGGTGGCACCCACCGAGACGGTTCCCGCCTGGGCGGCGGAGCAGGTCAGCGCGGCGCAGGCGGCCACGGCAAGACTTAACAGGGTCTTTTTCATAAATCTTCCTCTAGTAGCCCGCTTTTACACTGCGGGTAGAATGTCTGCATTTTGAGACAGGGAAGGCCCTCTGACAAGAGGAAACCTCACAAATGACCGCTGCGGACGATCTGTGCACCCAAACAGTGCACAGACGATACAGGGTTTAGCGGTGATCGCACCATCGCGTGAGCACATCGCCCACGAACTGCACTAACTGCACCATGACGATAAGGATCACCACCGTGGAGATCATCATATCGGCCCTGAAGCGCATATAGCCATAGCGGATAGCGAGATCGCCAAGGCCGCCGCCACCGATGGTACCGGCCATGGCAGAGCAGCCGATGATGACAATCACCGTGATGGTGAAGTTCTGAATGAGCTCCGGCAGGGCCTCGGGAATGAGAACGCGGCTGACGATCTGCCAGGGACTGGCGCCCATGGAGGTCGCCGCCTCGATAAGGCCCGTCGGAACGGTGCGCAGCGAGGTCTCCACTAAGCGGCCCGTGAAGGGGATGGTCGCCACGGTGAGAGGCACGATGGCCGCCGAGGTGCCGATGGAAGATCCCACCACGAACTTGGTGAAGGGGATGATCGCCACCATGAGGATGATAAAGGGGATGGAACGCAGCGCGTTGACCACGGTACCGAGGATACGGTAGAAGTTGGGAGCCTCCCAGAAATATCCCTTTGAGGTGACCAGCAGCAGCACCCCTAACGGCACACCTAAGATAATCGAGATGGCTGAGGAGACAAAGACCATGTACAGGGTCTCTAGGGTGCCGTCCCAGAGCAGTCCCGAGATCCTCTCAAACTGCTTTAAAAACTCAAAACTCAGAAAGCTGCTTTCGCTCATCGTATCCTAATACCTCAACCTTGTGCACACGGCGCTTAAATTCCTCGATGGCGGTGTGGATTTCCTCACGGCTGCCGGCCACCTCGACGATCATGTGCCCGAAAGGTTCCTTCTGAATGTGATCGATATTGCCCGACAGGAGCGAAATACTGACCTGACAGAGCTTAGCCACGTCCACGATGACGGGCGCGTCGGCTTTGGGGCCTAAAAAGAGCAGTTCCACCACGGCCTTGGCTCCCTCGTGATAGTCTGGCACCACCTCGGTATGTGCGAGGAGCTCGGGCAGATCAGAGTGGATCACCGCCGACACGAGGCGCTTCGTGAGCGGTTTTTGCGGATTGGTGAAAACCTCAAGGGTCGGCCCCATCTCGGTAATGACGCCCCCGTCAATCACCGCCACGCGATCGCAGCATTCCTTGATGACTTCCATCTGATGGGTGATGATGACGATGGTAAGGCCTAACTTCTGACGCAGATCAAGCAGGAGCTCTAAAATCGAGCTCGTGGTCTTGGGATCAAGGGCCGAGGTGGCCTCGTCACATAAGAGCACCTTGGGATTACCGGCTAAAGCGCGCGCAATACCCACGCGCTGTTTCTGACCGCCGGAAAGCTGCGCGGGATACATCTTCGCCTTGTCCTCAAGGCCCACGAGGGAAAGCAGTTCCTTAACGCGCGCGTCAATCTTCTCGGCGCTTAACTTCTTTTCAAGGCGCAGCGGGAAAGCCACGTTGTCCTCGACGGTGGCCGAAGAAAGCAGGTTAAAGCTCTGGAAAATCATGCCGATACGGCGGCGCATGTCCCGAAGCTGCTTCTCGGTGAGCGTATTGAGCACTACCCCGTCCACCTCCACGGTGCCCGAGGTCGGCTTTTCGAGGAAATTCATCATGCGGATCAGTGTCGATTTACCGGCCCCCGAGAGACCGATGACCCCGAAAATCTCGCCTTTATTAATGGTCAGGGAAATATCGTGCAGCGCCCGCACTTCGGCTTTGGTGCCCGGCGCATAGATTTTCCCGATATCTGTAAGTTTTATCACAGCGGATCCTTAAACACGGCTGCCGGAGACTCTTCACCGGCATCAGGGAAATTTTACCACACTCGCCCCTAAGGCCGTCTTTTCAGCGTTCTGGGCACTGCACAGACCGGGTTTTGCGTTACAATGGCACAGACCTTAAGGACGATCAACCTCACATTTTCACGGAGAGCGTCATGACCCACAGCGCTTCAGAACATCCTGCCTCGGATCTTCCCGGCTCATCCGGTATACGCAGCTCTGAGATAAATCCCGTAAGTAACGGACCGAGCAGCCCGCTTTTCTCCCGTGAAGACCCTCTCTCCCTTCCTGACTCCTTCCGCATGCCCGCCTCCTCAGCCGTAAGCCCCATGCCCGCGTTCAGCGCGCCAGCTGAAGGCACGCAGACGCGCTCACCCTTTTTAAGCGCGCAGGAAGAAGAAAGAAAACCGGAAAGTCCCGTGAGCTACAGCTCCAATACCCTTATCTCCGGAGCCCTCTCCTCCTCTTACGTGCAGCAAAACGAGGAGCGCCACGCCCCTGCGCCGATGCCGGAATTAAGCCCCTCCCCCGCAGGGGACGCGCCTGACGGAGGCTTTACGGAAGCGAAGAGCACTGACGCACCTTCTGCACCGCAGGCCCCCGCAATGGAAGAGAGCCTGACAGATGAAAGCGCTCCGCTCTCTCAGAACGCTCCTGCTGAGCGTCCGCCTGAGGATCCTGGGAAAACAGACCCGACCGTGCCTGAGAGCGCTTTCACCGGGAGTGAGACTCCTGCCGCGCCTGAGGCAGCGACAGCCCTTTCTGAAGATGAAAATCTGTCCGCGCCCGGGGCTGCCCCGGAAATTCTCCCTGACAGTGCTCTTAAGCCGGTACCTGTTGAAGAGAACTCAGGCTCTGAGGCGGATCTCTTTGACAACCCCCTGCCGGATGAAAGCCGTGACGCGGCCCATCAGGAAGTACATTTTTATACGGACGTGCGCGATCTTAAGCCCGGGCCGTCGGCTCTGGATATCGCCCAGGCACGGTATCTTAAGCAGCAGGAGCAGACTGATATAACGGACGGCACTCCTGACAGACAGGAGGCACAGCGGCTCATGCAGGAGGAGGCAGCCCGCCGCGCCCGCGAAAACGCTACCGTGTATACCTTTACCGAGCGCGAGGAAGCGGACGCCAGAGCCCAGCAGGAGGCAGCAAAAGCCCGCGCCGTGACGCGCGAGGCCCTGCACGGCTTTGAAATCAACTATGAAAGTGAAAGTCCCAATTACTCAGAACTTACCGCCAGACGCCACGCCTATACCGAAAACACGCGCCTCAGTGCCTTAAACGAACGCGAGACCCTGTCCTTTAAACTCACGGCGCTGCTCTTTGCCCGTCAGCTCATCGCCTCCTTCTTTGGCAATACCACGCTCGGCGTCATCGCCCCCGCCACCGCGGCTCGTTTTGGCGCGGCCTATCCCTCGTCCACGCCGCTGCCCTTTTTCTGCGTGGGGCTTATCTCCGGTGCTCTCGCCTCGCTGATTGGAGCACTGACCGATTTTTATTTAGCAGGCGGGATCTGCCTTGTCACCTATATCTGCCTCGTGGGCGTCAGCGCCTTCAGGGGCCTTGCCGAAATCATCGGCCTCTTCTGTCACCGCCGGCCGGACGCCATCATCAACGCCGCCGCGGTGCTGATGCCCTCCCTGGTACTGCTGCTCATCCTAAACGCCAGTTTTATCCTCAACCTGCCCTTTGAAGTGACGGTGAGCCTTGCCGCCGCCTCCCTCTTAGGCGCGGCTGCCTCGAGCACCCTGACTCTCGATCTGCCCCAGGATCCCGTGGACTCGGCCGGTACCCTGACTTATAAGGGACTGGTCTTCACCCTATGTATCAGCATCCTGCCCGCTTTCCTCGTGCTGCGCCCCGAAATCGCCGCCTCGGCCGTGGGCATTGCGCTGTTCTGCCGCCTTATCATGGGGCAGTTCCTCTTAAGGCATCATCAGCACGCCTCGCGCCTCTATAGCGCGGCATTGCGCATGATCACCACGGGAGCGGTGATGTTTGACATCCTCTTTCTCTCCACTGGCGGCTCCATTATCAATGACTGCCTGCTTGCGCTCTATCAGAGCCTGACTAACGTCTGACGCGTCCGCATAGTCTTCCATCAAACTTACGTCGCCATGTCCTGTTCTCTGACTTAGGACATGGCAAACGTCTCCTTTAACAATTTTTGGCCAGAAGTGGGGGTGACTAAAAAGGTCACCCCCGAGAACGTCACTTACTGTAACTCATCTTTCTCGGACATAAATAACTTACTTTTTCCTCTATAATCTCCACCATCTTCCCGTGCTTACATACGTGATCTCAGTCACGCTTTTTCTGTATGAGCAAGATATGTGTGAAAAGCCCGGGCTTTAGACAATTTATGTAGAGAAATCCCCGCCGCATCTTTCTACAATCTTCTGCATACTTGTATACCAGATCGAGGTGATTATGAAGATAACCCGTGAGGCCCTGGCCGTTGCCTACCGCGACCCCTATTACGCGGTAACGACCGATGCCGTGGAAATCCGGATATGGTTTTTAACCCGCGATATCGTGAGGATCCGCGCCGGATTTGACGGAGATTTCAGAGAATGCTCCTATTCCCTGACCCTGACGGCGTGGGAAGATGCCGCAGACGCCCTGATGCAGGAATACCGCCGCAGGATTGCCGTCTCCTCCTCGCTGCTTAACGAGGAAGAGAAGGCCTTCGTGATTCAGGGAGAAAGACTTAAGGTCGTGATTGAGAAAAAGCCCTTCAGGATCTGCGTTTATGACGCTGACGGCTCATTGCTGCACGCGGACATTGCCGATCTCGCCTATCAGGAGGACAGCAATCACCGCCGCATTCACGTTAGTCAGATTGAGGAGAGCGACTCCTTCTTCGGCTTTGGCGAAAAGTCAGGCGTCTTTGACAAAAAAGAGGAATTCATGGTGCTCTGCCCGCAGGACTCCATGGGCTATAACGCCGCAAAGACCGACTCCCTGTACAAGCATATTCCCTTCTATATCCGGTTAAATCACGTAAGCC
>DVOQ01000023.1 GCA_018713485.1 Candidatus Avisuccinivibrio pullicola | reverse complement strand
TTACCACGAAAGCCGTGACCGCAATGCCGCACTGAATATTGCTGAAGAAGCAAAGAATATGTTAAACCGCCGGGCGTGCGGGGATAGCCTGTTGATACTGGCCCCGTCAGGGGTCTTGAGCAGGAAGCCCCACCCTCTGTAGGGTGGGGAGAACGTCACTCCAGGTCATATGCGATTGCAAGATCTCTAAAACAGAGTGGAGATACTAAAAAGCCGGGCATAAGCCCGGCAACAAGGAGTGACTTTACTCTTTAGTAGATGACGCGCACGGCGCTGTCATCTAAAGCTTCCAGCTTCTCGCCAGCTTTTAGAAGAACGACCTCTATGTCAGGGAGCGAGAAGACTACGGGACAGTAAGCGGTTCTGTTATCAAAGAAGCCTTCCTTTACCTCGGTTAAGACCTGCCCCCTGGTGACGGAGGCGTATTTCTCCACTCTGGCACTGAAGGCCCCCTCGCACCTGGCGGATCCGATACCCACGTGCATCATGACCTCAAGTCCGTCGTCACGGCGCACGATAAAGGCGTGCCCTGCAGGGAAGGAGGCGATCACGGTGCCGCTTATCGGGGAGACGAGGTAACGGCCGGTGAATCTGATCGCAAATCCCTGGCCTAAGGTGCCGTCAGCGAAAACTTTCTCGGGCACGTCGCTTAACTTTATCAGGGTGCCTGTGATGGGCAGGGCAAACATTTCCTTTTTCATGGTTAGATCCTCATTAGTTCTGGGCGGCGAAGGCTAACTGCTTGCGGCGCGTCTCCAGGGTCTTGCCCATCTCGTCGCGGATGGCATCAAGGTGGTAGAAGGAGATGGCGATGATGATAGCCACGCAGATGACAATCGGCAGCCACAGGAAGCAGACTTCAATGGCAAAGAGCGAGGAGGCGCTCTGCTCGACGTTGGGGATATAACCGCCCATCTTCATGATAAGACCCATGGCGAGAGCGGCCACGCCCATGCCGAACTTGACGAAGAAGCCCTGCAGTGCGGCGATCATGCCGGAGATGGAGCGGTTCTTCTTATACTCGGAATAGTCGATGACATCCGGCTGAATGGCGAAGGTGACGCCGAAGATACCGTACATGCCGATACCGGTGATGGTGAGACTTAAAATGAGGGCGATCGCGCTTGAGGAAAAAGCCCAGCAGATGAGATCGCCCACGATGTAGGTGATGGCAAAGGCGATGAGGAGACGGCGCTGCGGGAACATCTGCTGTAACTTGGGCAGCACGAGCAGGATGGGAAGTCCCGAGAGCACGCCGAAAAAGCCCACGAAAGTCAGCCAGTCGGCGCGGCCTAAGTTATAGGTGAAGTAGTACAGTGCCGAGCTGTTGCGGATGACGAAGAGGCCGAAGTAGAGGAAGTTTAAGGCCACGATCACCCACACCTGGGAGGTAAGGGCCTTGAAGTCTTCGCGGATATTGCTCTTTTCCTCGATCTTCACGGCAGGAGGAACCACTTCCCTGGTCTGCGAGAAGGTAAAGAAGAAAATGAACATGGCTAAAACGCCGTAGAGCGTCATGGTGATGAAGAAACCGCGTCTCTGATCGCCCTGACCGAAGAATTCCACTAAGGGCGAGGTGATGGTCATGACCACGGCGGTGCCCAGAAGGGCGAAAATCATGCGCGAGGCCACGAGCTTATTGCGCTCGTCGATATTGGAGGTAAGGCGCGGCACGATGGTGTTTAAGGGGATGTTCACCACGGTATAGGCGCAGCAGAGCAGGATATAGGTGATGTAGGCGTAGACAATCTTGCCCGTTTCGCCCAGATCGGGCACGAAGAAGGTCATGGCGGTGAAAATGGCGAAGAAGGGGGCGCCAATCACGAAGTAAGGACGGCCCTGACCCCAGCGGGTGTGGGTGCGGTCCACGATAAGTCCCATGATGGTGTCGGTGACGGCGTCGAGCATACGCGTATAGAGCAGCATGGCACCGACCACGGCCGCCCCGATCCCGAACACGTCGGTATAGAAGATCATGAGGTAGGATGCCATGGTTCCGAAAACGAGATTACAGGCGAAGTCGCCGCTGCCGTAGCCGACGCGTTTGAGCCAGCGATTTTCCATGAGTTTCTCCTTATAAAAGGGGAGGGGGGATCCTCCCCTGTTGACTGTTAAGGTTTTGAGGTTAGAACACGTTTAGAAGCAGGTGAAGGCACCGTCCACGATGACGTCCGAGCCCGTGGTGAAGGAGCTGGCGTCCGAGGCAAGGTACAGGGTCACGGTCTGTAGCTCGGTGGGATCACCTAAACGGTGCATGGGAGCCATCGCATTCCACTTGTCGATAAGCGGAATTAAGGTCGGGCTTGCCTTGACGAGCTCGGTGCCGATGTAGCCGGGGCTGATGGAGTTGACGCGCACGCCAAAGGCGGCCCACTCGATGGCGAGGGACTTGGTTAACTGGATGACGCCTGCCTTGGAGGCGTTGTAGGCGCACTGGGGCTGCGGCACGTTCACGATGTGGGCGGACATGGAGGCGGTGTTGATGATGGAGCCCTTGATGCTCTTGTCAATCATGTACTTGCCGGCTGCCTGGGCGGTGAGGAAGACACCGGTTAAATTGATGTTGATGACCTTGGACCACTGTTCGTAGGTCATGTCCTTAGCGGGGGCGTTAATGCAGATACCGGCATTGCAGAAGGCGATGTCGAGGTGTCCGAACTCTCTGTCAATCGTGGCGATGAGATCGGCGACGCTCTCGGGCTTCGTGACGTCGGTCTTGACGGCTAAGGTGCGCACGCCGTTTTCTGCGGCCAGGGCGGCGGCGGTCTTCTGACCTTCCTCCACATCGAGATCGGCGATCACGATGTGCGCGCCGGCCTCGGCAAAACCGGTGGCGACGGCCTTACCGATCCCGCGGGCACCGCCGGTCACGAAGGCCACTTTGTCCTTAAGAGAGAACTTCTCAATACCTTTCATTGCTGTACTCCTTGATGTACGTCAAACTTCATTAAAAGGTCTTTAGCAAAAGCATTTTGCTAAAGTATGGTTGCAGTATAGGCCGCTGTAAAACTTTTGCAATAGAGTTTTATAAAAGCGCTTTTATAAAAGTGACTTTTTGTAAATAATTTTGATAAAGATCACAAAATTCAGGATAGATCGGGATGCATAGGGGCTTCCCCCAAGGAAAAGAAGGGCCAGTTAGCTTAAAAAACACTGGACTTTATGAAAGTGTCTTTATTAAACTAGCAGTGAAAACTTTATACAAAGTGTGCTGAAAATGAACCGGGAGTAAGGCGCCAAGCATGAACGATGACAGCAAGATCATTAAGGCCAAGAATTATCAGAAGATCCACGCGCTCTTTTACGCGCATGACAGTCTGTCCAAACCGCAGATCGTTAAACTCACCGGCATGAGTATGCCCACGGTGTCGGCTAATATCGCTGCGCTCGCTTCTGACGGTCTTATCGAGGAAGGGGCCCTCCTTGAATCGAGCGGCGGGCGTCCTGCAAGGGGGTACCGTCTGGTGAGGGACGCTAAGGTGGCTTTTGGCGTCGAGATTAAATTTGATCAGGTACGCTGCGCGGTGGTCGATCTGCTGGGCGAGGCCCATGACATCGTCGAGTATCCGCTGCCCTGTTCGGATCTGTCCTCGTACCTTAAGAGTTTCTGTGCCCTCGTGAAGGGCTATATCGCCGCCTCTGGCTACGTCATGGAGCGCGTGTTAGGGATCGGCATCGCGGTGCAGGCGGTGGTGGACGGGCTTGGCAGTGAGATGATTTACTCGCGCATTCTGCCCTTAAGAACCCTTAAGGCCGCCGATCTTTCCCTGGAGCTCGGGATGCCCGTGCGCCTCTGTCATGACGTCGAGTGCGCCGCGCTAACCGAGCTGTGGCATGATCCGGCGCTTTGCGAGGCCGTCTACGTCTCCATCGCAGAGCATTTAGGCGGCGCTCTCATTCACAATCATGCCCTTGAGCACGGCAAAAAGGGCTACGCGGGGGCCCTCGAACATCTGGAGGTGGGGCATGAGGGAAGGCTCTGCTACTGCGGCCGTCAGGACTGTCTTGAGACCTACTGCTCGCTCTCGGCGCTCCTGTCGCGAAAGGAAAAACTCCGGGATTTCTTTAAGGCTCTGCGCGAGAGCACGGTTATGGATGAGTACAGGACGCGCTGGCAGGAATACCTGAAGCATCTGGCGCGCGGCCTCTACACGGTGTATCTCCTTTTAGAGCGGGATATCATTTTAGGCGGCGATCTCGCTCCGTATCTTGATGACAGGGATCTCATGGAGCTTGAGGAACAGGTGATCTCCAGGGGCACCTTTCCCATTGAGCACGGTTTTATCCGCAGGCCGCGCCTTGTCAAGGATGCGGCCGTGGCCGGGGCTGCTCTCTACTTCATGCGCGAGCACCGGGCCGTGTTATGGTCGCTTCTGTAAGTGCAAGGTGAGAGAAGACAGTTCAGAGAGCTAACGACCACTCTCCTAGCAGAGTACCGTCGGATTTAGTGACTCTGATCGCGGAAACTTTTTTTGCCACGGCGGAAATAACGACTGCGTAGCGGATAACGGTCTTAGGGGGCAGATTAGAACCGTAAGCGCGGTTTGCGATCTGCGTAACCGCCTTATTCAGGAGACGGTGGGTATCCGCCTGAGTTTTAGCGACTTTAAACTCAAACACAAGGCGTTCTTCACGTGTTTCAATTTCGAGATCGCTTCTGCCCTTGGCATTAGGGGCCTCCCGCGCCACATTAAGCATTTTGAGCTTACAGATCACGAAGAGCGCATCTCTTAACAGAGCTTCCTTGGCGTAGATATTGGAATCATACGAGTAGGTATTGAATATTGACTCCAGTAAAGAAGCCAGAAGTCCCAGTTCTGAGTATTGATGGATAATGCTGTTCCAGTTGTCAAAGAACCTGAGGTCTGTCTCTTCCGGGGTTCTATACACAACTTCGTAAAATAACCGCGCCAGGGAGGATTCAATTTCATAGTTAGGCAGCGTAAGGTTTATCCGTTGCGGGTTTTTAAAGTCAAAGGCATCTTCAATCGTAAGATAGCCCAAGAAGAAGAGTAACGCGACAGGACTCGCTGTTGCATGAGGTGCCATATTCAGCGACCCGGACAGTACCGTGAAGCCTTCTCTGAAGGTTGCGAGCAGTTTTGAAAACACGGGGCCATCCTCAGTCAGACTTAGCTGTAAGAAAAAGTCTCTGAGCTCTTTACTTACAGTGCCGCTTTCGTACCAGTAATTACTGAAGGAAAAGACGTCGTCATCAAAGAGCCCGAGGACAGACCAGTTGTTATAAACTTTAATTTTTCCCCGGCGTTCGAATGAGTATCCGTCGTAATAGTAGCGGATTTTATTCCGTACCTCAGGTTCAGAGAGATGATACATGGCCTGAATGTTTCTGATGTAGGGGGTAAAGTAGTCATCCAGATCCTTGTCTGTGTAGCCCAGAAGGCTGCCATATTCTGCCTGAAGGCTGATATCGGCAAGAAAGTTGAGGCAGGAATATTCATCGGTAAGGATGTTGCGGGTGATACCGGTAAGAAGGATAAAACGGCAGAATCTGGACAGCCGCTTAATTGCGGTAAAGAAGGTTTTGAGATATTCAGTGACTTGCCTTTTAAGTTCTTCATCCTCAATGCTGCGCACCGGAGCATCATATTCATCGACCAGGATAACCACTTTGGAAGGCAGTGCCTGTTCTACAAAGATATCCAGATTCTCAACCGGGTTGGTTGAGGAAAAGACGTCAGAAGGCATGGCGTTGCTGCGTGCGCTAAGTCTGATTTGCCGCACGAGGGCGGTGCGAAACTCATCCAGGGTCTGAAAGTCAAAACCGGACAGATCCAGATAGATGGTCCTGCAGGCAGGCTCGTGCCAGAGTTTTTCTATTTTAAGACCTTCAAACTGCGCCGTCCCCTCCCTGAACAGACAGTCAATGGTGCTAAGCAGCAGACTTTTGCCAAATCTGCGGGGGCGGGTCAGCAGGCAGAAACGTTTTCTGGTAATGAGATTGTAGATAAGATCCGTTTTATCAACGTAAAGGTAGTGGTTTTCTCTGATATCAGAGAATGAAGACATCCCCAGAGGTAAACTCGGTAAACTGTACTGCATGCGACCTCCGTCCCTGAGTGGCGTATGGTATGGAGATAATACGAGGGCTCAGATAGGTAAGCCATAAACTGCCCCACACGCACGCATGGGGAAATTGCGCGGCATTCCGTTAAAGAAATTCTAGACTGGAAAATACGCTTTGTTAAGAGCCTTTTCTGACCTCGTGAGGGAGGAGGCTCTGAAGAAGCTGTAATTATGACGCAAAAGCGGCTTAAAAGTTTCCTGACTTTAGTGACAGGCGTAGCCACCGTCGATAAGATAATGCGCGCCGGTGATAAAGGAGGCGCTGTCTGAGGCGAGGAAAAACACGAGTTCGGCCACTTCCTCGGGGGTACCGCAGGAACCGCGGATAAACTGCGCGTCTTCCTCAGCCCATAAGGCCGCCACTTTATCCTTATCCTGCTCCGTTAAACGCTCAAAGAGCGCTTCCACCATGGGGGTACGGATGGTGCCCGGGCAGACGGCGTTGACGCGGATGTGATGGGGACCGAGATCAATGGCCATGCCCTTGACGATCTGCCCTAAGGCTCCCTTGGTCAGCCCGTAGGAAAAGGAATTGGCGTGTCCCACGAAGACCTGATCCGAGCCGTTGACGATAACGGAACCCCCGCCGTTTTTCACGAGATAGGGAACGGCAAGGCGCAGCGTGCTGACCGTGCCCATGACGTTGATCTCAAGGTGCTCGCGCACTTCTTCCTCGGTGACGGTGAGAATGTTGTTGCGTCTGTGAACGCCGGCGTTACAGAAAAGCGTATCGTAATTGCCAAAGCGCGCGTAACCCTGCTCAAGGGCCTTTTCAATGTCGGAGGAATGAGTGACCGAGCCTCTGACATAGTGCAGGCGCTCCGGACCGCATTCGCTTACAAGGGAGGCCGCCGCGGCCTCGTTGATGTCTAAAAAGGTGACGGCCACGTTCTCCTTAAGAAAACGTCTGACGGTGGCCCGCCCGATACCCGTGGCCCCGCCGGTGATGAAAAGATGCTGCATAAAAACTCCTGATTAACTTTCACAGCATAGCAAAAAGCGGCCCTCAGGGATGTGACAGAGCTAAAAGAGTGTCAGGGTCGTACAGGAGAAAGCGGTTTTTTGCCCCAGTGCGCGCACTTTTGAGAAAAAATCGCTCCCCCGATGGAAAAAGAGGGGCGCAAGGCGGCCGTAACTTGTTACAATCAGGAAAAAGCTTTGTATAACAATCGTAAACAGCTGTGGGAGGCACTATGACAGAAAGTCACATACAGTATAAAGTCACGATCCCGGGCTGGCGCAGTGATGATCTTGTAGCCGAGCTTTTAGAGCTCTGGGACGGCTCAGTCAGGAGTACGCACACCTTCGTAAGTGACAGGGAGCGTCAGGCTCTGCGCGTCGTGGTCAAGGAAGCCTTATATCAGATAGGCAGGCTTCTTGTGTGCTCGGCGCAGAAAGAGGACGGCAGCTTTGAGATCGTGGGTTTTGCGGGCATTGACGAGGACAGGCTCGAGATGCTCTTTATCCGTCAGGATTTTATGCGCCGCGGGGCAGGGCATTTCCTTATCGGGCAGTGCATTAAAAAGTACGGTGTGCGCAGGGTAAGCGTCAACGAGGATAACCCCGGGGCTTACGCCTTCTATCAGAAAGAGGGTTTCGTGCGCGTGGGACGCTCCGAAAAGGACGGCCGGGGACGCGATTTCCCGCTGCTGCACCTTGAGCTTCTCGAGCTTAAGGATAATCCCCGGGCATGATTACCCCGGAAAGTTAAGGGCCCCGCGGGGCCCTTGCGCTAAGCTCATTGCTGAGTTCTAAATCCTTATTCCCAGCCTGTTCCTTCCTCGCTGCCCTCTGAGTCTGCGTTAAGCTTCATGGAGTTCCATACGTTGTTGGTGATGCGCGAGACCCGGTTCGTGGGCGGAAGCATGAAATAGGCCTTTTCCAGAAGCTCGGGCGGAAGATTTACGGAAGGGTTGTCGCGCAGCCCTGCGTCAAGCCGGCTGATAGCTCCGGTGACGGGCAGGATGTAGCGCGTCTCATTGGAGATATTGGACGCCACGTCCTCCTGCATCAGGAAATTAAACCAGCGGTGGGCGTTCTCGTAATTGTCGGCGTTAGCGGGGATCACCCAGCAGTCAAACCATATCGGAGCGCCTTCTTTGGGAAAGGCGTACTCGATGGTGAAGTTCTGATGGGCCTGCCTGGCGCGATCGGCCGCCTGCAGGATGTCTCCTGAATAACCGATGACTGCGCAGACCTCACCTGCGGCCAGATCATTGATATAGCGCGAGGAGTGATAATAGGCGACGTTGGAGGCGAGAGCCGTGAGCAGGTTACGTGCCTCGGTATAGTCATCCGCTTTTTCTGAGTTGGGATCCTTGCCTAAATAATGCATGGCGGCTGAGACGATCTCGATGGGCGAGTCGAGAACGGCGATCCCGCACTGCTTTAATTTGTCGGAGTTTTCCTTTTTAAAGAGCAGATCCCACGAGTCCACCTTGTAGTCAGGACCGAAAATCTCCGCTATTTTCTCCTTGTTATAGCCGATACCCAGGGAAATCTCGGTATAGGGATAGGCGTAGGCATTGCCCTCATCGAGGGTGGCTAAAAGCTCCATACGCTTAGGATCGAGCTTGTTCCAGTTGGGGATCTTGGCGTGATCGATCTTTGTGAGTGCCCCGGCTTTGGCAAGCCTTGGCACGTAGTAAGAGGTCATCATGACCGCGTCAAAGCCGCTGTGTCCGGAGAGGAGGCGGGCCTCGACGAGCTCATTGGAGTCAAAGAGCGCGTAATTGGCCTTAAGCCCCGTGGCCTTTTCAAAATCGGCGACCGTGGACTCCGCGATGTAATCGCTCCAGTTCCAGATATTGATATCCTCGGCGAGAGCGGGAGTGCCTAATGTAAGCCCCACCGTGGCGAGGGATGCTAGCAGAATCTTCTTCATGAAGGTTTATCCTCAGAATCATGAAACATTGCTGCAGCGCAGCGTGATGGCCTTGCCCTGATCCGATGCGGGTTTAGGGGTGTACCGCCTTAAACAGGCATTGCGTTAATCATAACGGTAAAACGCCGCAAAAGCCATAAAAAAAGTACCTGCACGCTTTTTTACAGAAGGCACTGCCGTGGTGAGAGAACCCTGGCAGCGCCGCTTAAAACCGTACTGTCCGTCCCTTCCGGAGCCTCCGGGTGAGAACGTAAGGGCGCCGTCCGGATGGCCGTGAAGTTACAGGCTCTGCCTGAGTTATCATAGTACTCTGCGTCAGGAAGTGAAGACTTTAAGTCTCCTCAGATCCAGCGGACGCCGTTTAAAATCCCCTCCAGAAAAGTCAGGCCCTCAAGATCCAGAGGATCGGCCTTAAAGTCAATCTCGCGCACGAGACTTACGAAGACCCCGAGGAGTGAGGGGTTAAAGGCTCCGCACTGTCCGTGCAGGATGAGTCCTAAAGCCTCATCGGTAGTGGAGGCTTTTTTATAGCAGCGTTCTTCGGTTAAGGCGTCAAAGACGTCGGCAAGGCCCGCGACCTGGGCACAGAGGGGAATGTCGCTGCCCCTGAGACCGTCAGGGTAACCGCGTCCGTCCACGCGCTCATGATGGTGGAGGCAGATCTCATACGCCTTTGACAGTATGGGGTGGTCAAGATCCGGATTTAGCAGGGCGATAAAGTCCGCGCCAAGGCGCGCATGCTCCTTAACCCTGGTGTATTCGGCGTCCGTCAGGCGGGAAGGCTTCTTCAGGATGGGGTCGGGAATGAAAATCTTGCCCACGTCATGAAAGAGGGAGGCGTAGGCTACGGCCTCGATGTCGGCATCGCTCATGCTCCCGCAGTTTTCGGCGTTGAGGGAGCGCAGCTTGCGGTAAACCTCACGCGTGATGGCACGCATGCGCGTGGCGTGGGCGCATTTGCTCAGATCTCGGAATTCGATGGCGGCGTTGAGGGCCGAGATGAGACGCAGATTGAGACGGGCAAAGCGCATGGCCCTGAGATAGGCGCCGTGCAGATCCTTCAGATTGTTAAGCTCCAGCGAGCGGCGGGTGAGAAAGAGCTCCACCTGGGAGGTGACGCGCTTTTTTAAAAAGGGGATACGGAAGGGCTTTTCGAGAATGTCGGTGACGCGGCTGTCGTGGCCTTCGAGATTGATGCGCTCGTCGGTCTGGGCGGTGACGATGAAGACGGGCACGCCCTCAATGAGCTTTTCCTCAAGGATATGCCCTAAAAAGGCTCCCGCGCCCATGACGGGCATGACCACGTCGAGGAGGACGGCGCAGATCTCGTCCTCGTGGCGTCGGATATAGCTTAAGGCATCGAGGCCGTTCTCACACTGCACGGTGTGAAAATCGTTCTGAAACTGCAAATCGAGGATCTCGCGGTTGACCTCAATGTCATCCACGATGAGCATGGTATGGGGCGGGGCCTTTATCAATTTAATCGAGCTCCTCAATGGCCGCGATGGTACGCTGATGCAGGACGGTGGCCTCGCTTAAGGCCGCGTCGAGATCGTCGCTGTTGGAGGCGCGGATATCCTTAACCACGCGATCATAGGCGCGGGCCAGGGACACGAGGCCTAAATTGGCGCAGATCCCCTTTAGGGTATGGGCGCTGACTTCGAGCTTCTGCAGATCGCGGCTCTGCGCGTCCGCAAGAAAGGCCGTAAAGGTGCTTTCACGGGGGAAGCGCTTTAAATATTTGACAAAAATGGGCCGGTGGCCTGCAAAGCGTTCCACGCTGCCGGCTACATCCACGTCGATAGTGGCGGCTAATCCATCCAGATCCATAGTTCTTACGCTACTGCGCTCCTGCTTTAGATAACATTTACCTGGCTCTCATGTTAACTGTACACACGGCTCTTTTGTGTGTAGTCAGTCACGCTTTTAAGGCCTACTGTGTCTTACGCTGAAGCCCGGGCCTTCCCCGGCACGGAAATCCCGCGTCAGGGCGCTTAGGACCTTCTCTAAGATCCTGAAGTCAATGGGTTTGGAGACATGCGCGTCCATGCCCGCCGCCTGCGTGGCGGCGATATCATCGGCAAAGGCATTGGCGGTGACGGCGATAATGGGCACCTTGCGGGCGTAATAACCCTGCAGGGCTCGGATCGCCAGGGCAGTCTCGCAGCCGTCCATGACAGGCATGCGCATGTCAAGGAGCACGGCGTCAAAATAGCCTTCCCCGCGTTCTTTGAAGATCCGCAGGGCTTCCTCGCCGTTCACGGCGGGGATGACCTCGACGCCGCGGAGATTAAGCATATCCGTGGCAATTTCCATGTTGAGCTCATTGTCCTCGGCAAGCAGGACCCTGAGGCCCTTAAGCTCTGCGGGGGAGGCCGGCACTGAGGGTTCCTGTGCACGGGCCTCCTGCAGGGAGGACAGGGTGGGCACGGGGCAGCTCTCTTCCTCGGCAATTTCAAGGGGCAGGATGACGGTGAAGGTGGTACCGGCGCCTTCTTTGGAGGTCACGCGCAGATCGCCGTTCAGACGCGTCACTAAATTACGCACGATGACAAGACCGAGTCCCGTGCCGGAGACATGCTTTAATTTGCCCTCGCGCAGATAGGGGGTGAAGAGATGCTGCATGAACTCCTCGCTCATGCCGATCCCCGTGTCGGAGATTTCGATACTGAAATTATTGGCGCCTTTAAGTTCGACCATCTCGCGGATCTTAAAGGAGATGGTGGCCTCTTTCTGAGAGTACTTAAAGGCATTGGAGAGGAGATTGTTGATGATCTGCCTTAAGACGGGGAAATCACCGATGACATTGGGATGGCGGATGTTTTCGCTTACCTCAAAGTGCTTGTGTTCGTTCAGAGCCTGGACGCGGAAGATTTCCAGCACCTCGTTCAGGGAGGTGTGAAGATTGAATCTCTCGCGGGCCGGTGCTCTGGTTTCCGTGGGGCGCGAGACCTCGAGGACGTCGTCCACGAGCTGCAGGAGCTGCCGTGAGGAGGAGTCGATTTTCCTGAAGGAGGCGAGCAGATCGGGGATCTTAAGCTCGCTTTCCTTATGGGCAAAGACGAGGGTGCACAGGCCGATGATGCCGTTTAAGGGGGTGCGCATGTCATGCGAGACCGAAGCGAAGAAGGCATTTTTGGAGCTCTCGGAGCGCCGCGCGCTCTCCAGTGCATCCCGCAGCAGGCTCTGCTCGGTGAGTTCCTGCAGCTTTTCATCGTCCACGAGCTTAAAGGAGAGCACGCTTTCCTCGAGATCGAGGGATTCGTCAAAGAGAATGCGCACGTTATACCACAGGTGCGTGCCTTCGGCGGTTTCAAAACGGTAATCGTGCCCCACGTCGCGCACGCGGTTGATGGCAAAGTGCGCCACCGAGGAGAGACCGTAATTTTCCTCAAAGGATTCGCGGAACTCGGGTGAGATGATGGAACAGATGACCTGCATTAAGGAGGAATATTTATGGCGTTTGCTCTCGGGTAGCTTCTTTAAGCGCTCGCGCAGCAGATCCGAACCCTTTAAGAGGGTGTAGGTGCCGCGGTTAAAGTTGATGCGCACGATGGTCTGATAGGAATTGCCGAGCACCTTTAAGGTCTCGTGATTGACCTCGATCTGACGGGAAAGATGATGCTCGCGGATGAGCATGCCAAGGCCGATGACGAGGAAGGCCACGATCATGAAGATAAACAGTTCCTCGACGGCGTAATAGCCCCTGAGCATGTTCTCATAGGAGGTGGTGAGCACCGTGAACCAGCCCGTGACGGGATCGCGGATGAGCACGGCTAAAAGATCCTCCTCCTCGGCGTCCACGAAGACGATGGAGCGCGCGGCAAAGGTTTCGGGATCGTTAAAGAGGGGCAGAAAATAGGTGTTAACCGTTTCCTGAGCCTCACGGTAGCTGGTACCCTGGGCGGTATAGGCCGCGATATAGCCGTGACTGTCGGTAAGATAGAAGGAGAAGCCCTGGGGCAGGAGATTATCTAATTCCGTGATGCGCGAAAGCTCGGGGAAGAGATCGCAGGCGAGGACGTTCTGCGTGTTACCGACACGGGCTGCCAGGGTGATGATGCGCGTGCCCGTGAAGAGATCGGTATAGGGATCGATAAGCACGGTACGCCCGTGATTCTGCAGCGCCCGCTGATACCAGAGCGCGTCGCGCCCGTCAAAGGGCAGAATGCCGCCCTGAGCGCGCGAGGCGGTGGTGTAGAGCACGCCGTCCACGTAGACGTGCAGCTCAAAGTGTGCGGTGCCGAAATTGCGTGACAGGAGTGAGTAACAGTCCTTAAGCCACGTTAAATAGTCAATGTTGCGTCCGGTGAGTTTCGCGTCCTGCTGCTTGTCGGCAAGATAGTGCGCTGCGGTCTCTAAAAACTGTTGCTGATGGTCGAGGGCGGCAATGGCCTTGGTACCCACCCGCGTTGACATCTCGGTGATGGTGGCGCGGGTATTAGACATGGTGGTGTTTTTGAGGAAATACAGGCCGGTACTTGAAAAGGCGATAAAGAGGACAAAGAGGATCGTCCCATAGGAGGTCAGGGATTTGTGGATGCGGCCGACACGGCTTTTAAGCCGCGTGCTGGTAATGGAGCGGTTGTCGCGTGCGTTCATAAAAACTCCTTAAGGCCGCCAGGGATGGTTTTAGCCTAATCCTTCCTCAGGCTTTTTGTTGTGACGCAGGTGGAAAAGCGCGCATTAAAGCGCCCCGGATCTTCAGGGGAACGGGGATTTAGGAGTATTATCATGGCTTAAAATAAGGAAAAGCCGCATGTCCATTCAAATTGCCATCGCCAATCCCAAGGGAGGCACCGCCAAGACCTCCACGGCCGTCAATCTCGCCTCTGCCCTCGCCATCACGGGGCGGCGCGTTCTCATTGTCGATCTGGACGCCCAGGGATCGGCGACGGTGGCCCTTGACATAAAGAGGCTCTCGCCCTCACCGCTTCTGGAGGCCTTAAGCGTCGGGCGTCCCTTACATAAGGAGGAGCCTGTCACCTATGCACGGGGACGCTTTGATCTGCTGCCTTCGGGTGAGGATTTAACGGCCCTGCCGGTCATGGCGCACCGCGAGGGAGAGGAGAGCGTCGTTCTCGCGCCGGTCTTTCAGGAGCTTAGCTCCCTTTACGATCTCATTTTACTGGACTGCCCGCCCTCCATGGGCTGCGTCACCGACAGCGCGCTGCGCTTTGCCGACTATCTCATCATTCCCACTCACTGCGAGATGCTTTCGCTTGCGGCGGTAGAGACCCTGTTAAACCGCGTGGCGAAACTGCGCGCGGAGGGTCTGTCGCGCGTGGCGGTACTGGGGATCCTGCGTACCATGCACGATCCCGAGGCGCTCTCGGAAACCTTTGAGGATGCCTGTCAGCACTTAAAGGATGACGGACCCCTGGTTTTTGACACCGTCATTCCCTACTCATCGAGGGTCAGCGAGGCCTCCGCCTTGGGAAAGCCCGTGATTTACTATGACCGTTCCTCCCTGGGCGCCCGCGCCTATCTGACCTTCGCCGGGGAGTTTATCGCCGCGCTCGAGGGGGCCGCGGCTAAGGCCTCTGACTAAAGCTTAGCGCCCTTACTGCCGGTAGCGGATCCACGGGCGGTTTTCAAGCCTGAGATAGTAAGCGTCCGCGTAGCGGATGACGGTTGCGTTCGCGTTTTCGCTGACTTCCTCCGTGACGGGAAGATGGGAGGTAAGCGTGACGGTGCTTAAGGTCGAGTCCTCTCGCATGAAGCCGCCGTTTAAGATGCGGGCAATAAGCTCGCTCAGGGCCTGATAGGAGGCAGGTTCGGTGACGCTGTGTTTCTCGAGGGGACGCTTAAGACCCACGAACTTAAGGCCTGCTGGCACCCGGGTTAAGGACGGCGAGGGGATATCGCGCAGGCGCGAGAGCTGAATGCGATCGCCGCGTAAGGCCGCGCCATGCTCGGGGATCACGATAAGCAGGGTCTTGCGGCCGCTCTTTTCCAGAGCCTCCATAAACTCAGAGATATCCTTAAATAAGGAGATGGCGCGGGTTTTAAAGTCAAGAGGCCGGCCACTTAGATCGGTATTGCCGTCATGCAGAGCGATGAGGTTCATGAGGGTGAGCGTGCTCTCCCCGGTTCTGCCCTGCCCTTCCTTTAAATAGTGGTTAAAGACGTCGGAGGCGGCGTAAATGCCCTCGCCGTCAAAGGCCTTTAAGGCGACGCGGTAATCGCGCTGCGCAGCGAGCGGGGCGCTGAGTCCGCCCACTTCCTTAAGGGACTTAAGGTAATCTCCGAAAGTGCCGCTGTGATCGAAGAAGGCCTGCTCCTTAAAGTTAAGGAGGGAGAGGGCCGTGAAGAGCTCACATTCGGGGCGGGAGGTATAGAGGGAGGCGTGGGAGCTCTGTCCGCAGGCGGACTTTAAGAGGCGTAAGGTGGCAGGTCCCGAGTAGGAGGTGGCGCTGTTAAAGTTCTCAAAGGTAATGTCAAGGCGTGAGAGGAAATCAGCCTTCTCAAGGCCGCTGTAGCTTAAATCGTCGGAGGCGAGCGAGCAGATATTTAAAAGCACGATGTCAAAGTCGCCGTTACCCGAGGGCAGCGTGGCCGGAAAGAGCGTACGCCTGGTGTTTTCATGCGCGTAGAAGGCATTCAGGTAGGCGTTGAGGTTCTCTTCCGTGGGTGGCAGCTCCATGTCAAGGGGATTGTCCGAGAGATCTGCCGTGAGGGTGGCAGACTCTGCCTGTGTCCCGGTGAGGGAGCCTGCGTTCAGGGAAAAAAGGAGCGCCCCGAGGGCAAAGACGGTCAGGCGCACGTAGGCACTCAAGAGCGCGGTTAACACGAGGGTGCTTAGCAGCGCGAGAGTAAGTTTAGGATTTACCGCGCTTTTTAGAAAATCGAGGATAAAGCTTACGGAAAAGTCGCTAAGGTCCGCGGCATTGGCGTTAAGGGCCGAAGGCGGGGGCAGGAAACTTTCATGGTAGACAAGAAGGAGCGCGAGCGTCCACCACACAGTGCCGTAGAACGCGCTAAAGGCGCGCGGGCGCAGTCTCAGTAAGGCGGCGGCAAAGAGCGCGAGATTCAGGTGCAGGGTCAGGGTGAGATAGCCCATGAGGGTAAGCCCGGCCACGCCTAAAAAATAAGCGTTACGGATCCCCGGATCGCCAAGGTACAGGAAGGGGAACACCTTAGGGGAAAGCGCGGGGCTTTCTAACGGGGGTAGCGGATCCACTCTCGGCCCTCCAGTTTAAGATACGGTTCGCCCTGATAGTTAAGGACGATGGCCCCCTCATTTTCACTGACCGCCTCGGTAAGGGGCAGGCCGGAGACTAGCTCCTCAAGTGAGAGCGTGGCGCCGGGAGACAGAAAATCGTGTTCCATGATCCTGGAGAGGAGTGCGCTTAAGGCAAAATAGCTCACGTTCTCCTCCACGTTAAGCGGCTTAAAAGTACGTCCGGCGTTAATAAGGCTCACCCTGGCCGGAACGTGTGTCAGGGCCGGCGAGGGAATGTCGCGCAGGCGGGAGAGCTGAATGCGGTCGCCGCGCAGCGCCGCGCCATGCTCGGGCACGAGAATAAGCACCGTGGGACGTCCCGTTCTCTCGAGAGCATCCATGAAGGCGCCGATGTCATCTAAAAGTTTCTCTGCTCGGGGACGGAAATCGAGGGCGCGGCCGTTTAGCGAGCGGTTGCCGTCGTGCAGGGCGATAAGGTTCATGAGCGTGAGGGTGGCCGCGGGAGCGTCCTTTGCCGCCCTTTTGTCAAGATAGGCCTTAAACACGTCCTGACTGTCATAAATGGGCTCGTCGTCAAAGGAACGGTACAGGGGACGGTACGCGCTCTGACTTTCAAGCGGAGAGGTAAGCCCGGCAAGCGAGTTAAGCGAGGCAAGATAATTGCCAAAGGTGCCCGGGTGATCAAAGAAGGTAAGTCCCGAGAAGCCAAGTTCCTGCAGCCTCGTAAAGAGCTCGCAGGAGGCCCCGGGCGGATCATAGAGGGCAGAGTGCGTGCTCTGCCCGCAGGCGGACTTCAGGAGACGCAGGGTGGCGGGCGTTGAATACGAGGTGGCGCTGTTAAAGGCCTTAAAATTAACGTCAAAACGCGTCAGCACGGGATGGCTGTCGAGTGCGGAGACCCTGAGATCGTCAGTGGAGAGTGAGCAGATGTTTAAGAGAATGATGTCAAAGGGGCTCTTTACCGTCTCCGGGAAGACCGTGGAGCGTAAGGCCTCGCTTTCGGTGAAGGTATGGTACCAGCGTTCGAGATTTTCGGGCGTGGGCGGGGCGCTCTGCGCGAGGGGATCGCCCCTGGTGGCGCTAAGGGCGCTCTCAGAGAGGGCAGGAGCGGCCTGAAGCGCAGGCAGCAGGGTCTGCGTGAGCGGGGGCAGCGTCATACAGGCGATAAGGCCCAGGGTAAGCGGGGTAAAGCGCAGATAGTCGCGCAGGATATAGTAGAGCACGACAAGGAGCACCGCTCCGGCCACGAGCAGGGGATTGACCGCTCCTTGAAGAAAATCGAGGATAAAGGTCAGGGAAAAATCGCTTAGGGACGCGGCGTTGGCGCTCAGGGCCGAGAGAGGCGGCAGAAAACTTTCGTGATAGAGAAGCGCGAGGGCCGGGGGAAGGGCCATAAGCGTCCTCACCCTCCTGAGGCCGGCGTTCTTTAAAGGCAGGAGCACTAAGGAGAGCAGCGCCGCATTGTAAACGACGTCAAAGGAGAGATATTCCAGGGAGACAAGGAGCGCCTCCCCGATAAAAAAGAGGTTCCACAGCCCGAGGTTTAAATGGGAACAGGCAGGGGCGGTCCCCGTTCCTGAAATGCGGGGGAGGGTGACAGTCCTAGTCATGCCCGCGCTCCTTTACAAGGTGCTCAAGGCGTCTTTGAAGCGTGTAGCGCTCATCAAAACGGCGGCGTATGCGTAACTCATAGTACGCTAGTCCTAAAAGAAAGGACAGGGCGCGCGTAAGGTACGGCCCCAGGGGGATAAATACGAGGGCGCAGAGGATCACAAGGGTGAAAATGTCACCGATACTTAAGGGAGCGCTGTTCATGCTAAAAGCCTCAGGGGTACGGGGGTAAGCGGGGCTGCCTCTTTAAGTGGCTCCCCCTGCTGCGCGCAGGAGACGGTCACTTCCCCGGTATGGCCCTCATCAGGCGTCGTCGCAGTGTCAGAGGGCAGGCTGTCCCTCACAAAACCCCGGAGATTTTCAAGGTAATCTAAAATGTCCGGCGTGCGCTCAAAGAGGCGGTAGCCCTTAAAGAGCAGCTGCGGGGACACGTTAAAGACGCGCTCAAGAGCCTCGGAGAGATGCGCGGTATGGAGGGCGAGCATAAAGATGATAACGCGCTGCCCCTGCGCTGTACCGATATCCCCGTGGCGGCGGGGCGAAAACTCCTCCAGGGCCTCCGCTCCCGTTAAGGCCGGCTGCGCGGTAAGCTCGATGAGCACCCCCTCGGAGAGGGTGGTGCCAAGACTCTGTCTTAAGGCCGCCCTGAGCAGCGGGACAAAGCGGGAGAGCGGGAGGGCGCCGCGGCTGCCGGCGAGGGCTAAATAGGCTTTGAGATCTTCAAAGTTCCCCGGGATCTCGCCCGTATAGCTTAAGGACTGCAGGGCTTTTAACATCACCTGAATGTGGCCTGCGCTGTCGCGGGCGTCAAAGATAAAGGAGCCGCCGGCGCGCAGGATGAAGTGTTCCGTGGACACGCGCAGCAGGGGCAGACTCTCCATGACTACGATCTTTAAGTCTCTCCCGCAGTGGCGGCGCAGTTTGTAAATGAGCTCACAGAGCTCCGTAAGCTCCTCCATGGCGGTAAGCTCGAAGACCACGGTGGCACTGCCCTGCTTTAAGGCCTGCGCGTAGAGGGCGGTATTGCTTTCAAAATGATGGAAATGCCGTTCGTCTTTGAGAGAGGCGAGGGCGCGCGCGGCGGAGAAGATCTCACCCCTGTCGCTGAAGGAGAGCGTATCCTCATCCTCGTGCGGGGCGATATAGAAGGCGCCCTGCGCATTCACCGAAAGCTGGTGATGGAGCGAGAGGACATCGCTCAGGGCATTGTGCCAGAAGCGCAGCGTGAAATGGATGCCGCGTCCGTCCTCGGAAAGTGAGGCAAGGCCCGCGAAAAAGGGTTTTAACAGATGCTCGTCATAGGCGGTGAGCGGATCGCTGTAGCCATGCGTGATAAAGAGCACCGTAAGTCCCATGCGCTGCGCGGTGGTCCTGAGTGTGTTAAGGGAGTGGCGTAGCTGCGGTACGGGCAGAGAGCGGATCCCCGTGGAGGGCAGGGTGATCACGACGGCGCTGAAGGTACGCTTAAGTCCAAAGCTTAAGTAGCAGGTCACATCCTGTAAAAAGGCCGCGGCAGAGTCGCTTTCCTTCCTGCACTCGTGGAGGACGGTGACGACATCACGGTCCTCAAGTAAGTCCCGGTAGGAGAAAAGTGCCTTAACCACCTCCGTCTGGGTGAGGAGCGCCACGTCCTTCAGGGAGGGGGCGGCCCTGAGGATTCCGGCGATAAAGCGAGAGGAAAGCGTCATGTTATCTGCGTTCACCGCATAGAGGGAGGAGGCCGCGAGCTCCTGCACGGTATCCTCAAGTCCCTCAAGGCCTAAGTTGACGAGCATGTTACCACTCCCCGTAAGGGACGAGGGGCTGCGGGGGCAGGGGCAGATCGCCGTTTAAGGGATCGACACTGACCCTGAAGTACAGACCCGCGTAGAAAGGAGTGTAGCCGTCGGAGTGCTGATAGGTGGCAAAGCCGCCCACGATGAGATGCTCCGTAAGCCGTCTTTCGACGGTGGCCTTAAGACCGCCGCTCAGTCCCGTGCTGTTGTCGCCCTCCTCCCAGGCATTGCGATCGGGAAGAGAGGAGGGAATAAGCCCTCTGTCAGGATAGCGCGCGTGATCCTGCGTCCTTGACCTAGAGAGACCTGCGCTGGCGGCAAGTTCCACGGACCAGCTGGCGCTGCGCTTTCTGTAGGTGAGATTAGGTCCTGCCGAGAGATAGAGCTCCGGGGAGTAATAGCCGCCGTTACCTAAGGTGTATTCGCTCTGATCCTCATCAAAGGTCCAGTACATGGCCGAAAGCCCCGCGCGCAGTTCCTCGTTGCTGCGGTTGATGAGACGGCGGTAATAGCCAGCCATGATCTGCAGGGCACTGTTGTCCTCCACGTTCTCACCGCCCAGATCCTCATAGCTTACAAAGCCCCAGAAACCGTTCTCCAGACCGAGGTCATGACTTAGCGAGAGGCGCACGCCATTGCGGATGACCGAACCCCACGTCTTACCCGTGAGAGGATCTTTCTGACCTGCGTAGGAGAGGAGCGAACTGGTCTCGGGACGCCGGTAGAGCGTGGCGCTCAGACCAAAGTTCCCCGCCTCACCGTTAAGGGTGATGGAGCCCACCACGGTTTCCTCTTCAAAGCCTAAGGGGGTGGTGCCGATGTCAAAGGCAAAGCTCTCCGTGCTGTAGGCCACGGCAAGGGCCGTGCCGGTGGCATCCTGGCGGCTAGGCGCTCTCTCCGTGCCCGTGACGTACATGGAGCCGAACTTACTGTCATAAGGGCCATGCGTCAGTCTTCCGGCATCTAAATACACCTCGTCGGCGCGCAGGGTAAGATAGCCGCTGCCAAGAGGCAGATCCACCTCGGCCATCGTCGTGAAGGCGGTGAGATCGGAATAGCCTTCCGTGCCCGAGTCGCGGCTGAAGTCAGTACCCACGGTGATAAGCGGGGTGCGGGAACTTAAGGCGGCGACATCGCTCTTTAAGGAGCGGGCAAGCCAGCTCTCCTCTGCCCCGTCAAGATCCTCATCCTTGCCAAACAGCGGCGTTAGCCCCGGGGCTGTCGGAGTGATGGCATAATCCTCAGTGCGCGTGGCAAAGGTAAGCTCTGAGAGATCGGCGGGGTTTTTAAGCAGGGAAAGCGCCTTAAGCCCCCTGCCAAGCTGCGTGAGGGCGGCTTTGTCCGCGCTGTCCCCGTCAAGACCGAAAGCCTTGGGATCTGATTGCAGGGTACGTGCGTACTCAAGGCGGAACTGCGCCTCATCCTCAGGCAGGAGTTCGGGGAGCATCTCCGGCACGGAGGCAGGAGAAGGCAGGGACGCGGCGCGGGATTGAGCCTTACCCTCCTGGCTCACAACATCAAAGGACAGCTCCGCGCTCTCAGGTGCCGCTACCTGCGAAGCGGTCCCGCTTACGTTAAAGGTCAGCGTGCCGGCGTCATTATCCAGAAGCTGTGCGCCGGCGCTTAGGAGAGCGGCAGCTTCCGTCATGTCCCCGGCCTCTCGGTAGCTCTGCGCCAGGGCGCGGTAATCGCCCGGGGTGAGGCTTTCAGGGCTTTCACGGGCCTCCTTAAGGTAACTTCGCGCCTGCGCGTAAGCGGCCTCTTTTTCCCTGTCACCCTCAAGGGTGGCGGTACTGGCGAGCGTGAGGCGCGCCTTCAGGAGCAGCGCGGCGCGATCGTGCGTGCCCTCCAGGGTCTTAAGGGCCGCGGCGTAGTCTGAAAGTTCAGATAGGAGCGTGGCCTTATGCATGAGCATATAGGGCGCGGGCTCTCTGAGGTGCTCAAGGAGCGCTACGGCCTCGTGAGTCTTACCCTCATCCTCAAGGGAGAGGGAGCGCGTGTAGATAAGTTCGTCCTCAAGGCGCGTGCGCAGGGAGTTCAGGGACGGATCGGCTTTCAGGCTGCCGTTGAGGAGCTTAAGAGCCCCCTCGGTGTCTCCCATGCGGCTTAAGAGCAGGGCATGGGCGTGATCCCAGGCGGCGCTGTCGTTTGCGGGCCTGTTCTCAAAGAGCGCTTTTGCGGCCTCCGGATCGCCGTTTTTAAGCTGCAGCAGTCCAAGGTCAAGGGCATACCACGGATCGGGGGCTACCTTCAGGATCTGGGCGAGTACCGCAGCCTCGGCCACGGTGTCGCCTACGCTCTGCGCCCGCTTTAAATCCTCCTCAAGGGGCAGCACCTTAAGGCGCGTTAAGCGCGCCTCGAGGCGTTCCCTTTCACCTGCACTGAGGCCCTGAGCCTTCAGGGCCTTATGGTAGGCCTTACGGGCGCTTACGTAATCCTTAATGGCGGCAAGGGCGTCTCCGCTTACCGTGTGGGCGTCAGGGAGAGCAGGGTCAAGGGCCAAAGCCTCGCGGGAGAGCGCAAGGGCCCTGCGGTATTGCGCACGGCTTAAGGCGCGCTCGGCCTCGTCGACTTTGGCATAGTAAGCGCCTTCCCTTAAGTGGGCGCTGATTTTCCCGGCGCGCGGATCGTCGTTTTCAAGGGCGAGGGCGAGGGCCTCCCTGGCCTTGCGCAGGCCTGCCTCGCGGGTCTCCCGCTTAAAAATGAGGTTCTCGGTCTCCTCCATGAGCAGATCAAGGCGCCGCTCATTGTAAAGCTGTTTAGCGTCCTGAGCGGTCAGCGGATCGCGCTCATTGCGCGACAGGCGGCGCAGAAGGCTCATGCCCTCCCCGCGCCTTTCCGGGATCTCGAGAAGGGTTTTGGCGTAGATAAAGCTTAAGGCCGTGTCGCGATCCTCAGGGGGAAACTGCTCCTCGATTAAAGCCGCGGCGCTTTGAAACTGATGGGCGATAAGATAGAGATTTAACTGCTCGTCAAAGCCCGCCCCCTCAGGGGAGAGGCGGCGCATTAAGGCGCGCGTCTGACGGCAGATGTCCGTGGTGCTAAGAGAGCAGAGCTCATCCTGCAGTGCCTTAACCCCGGCCGTATCCTCGCGCTCATAGGTGAGCTTGAGGCGCAGCAGCTCAAGGCGGTGATAGGGATTGTCAGGCTCGAGGGCCGTGAGGCGCTTTAGGGCGTCAAACTGCAAGGTTAGATTGTGATTCAGGCGCCCCACCTGCACCTGATCGATAAGCCAGGCTACGGGATCGGTGGACTCAAGGTTCATGAAGGAAGCGCTCTCGCCTAAAGCGGGGCGCAGTGCCGCCGCGTGCAGAGGAACCGTAACCAGGGTCAGGGCCGCGGCGCCTAAGAGGAGAGTTTTCAGGAGATTGCGCATAGTCCTCATTCCTCACCGTAAGTCTCATAACTGAAAGGCTCAGTGACGCAGAGCGTGCCGTCTTTCAGGAAGTGAAAACGGCCGCGGTCAAAACCGAGGGCAAACAGGGTAAGCACATTACCATAATACCCGTCTTTTAGCATTCCGCGCTGATTTAAATGATGGCGCAGCAGGGCGCTGACCTTGCTCGCAGGCAGCCACGGCAGCATGGAAAGCCCTAAATAAAGTGGCCCCTCATGCAAAGCCGTAAGTTCCTGCACCGCGATGGGTTCCATAAAGCTCTTCTGTGTCAGATAGGCGTTGATGACGGGAGCGAAATGCTCTTTCAGGCGCGCGTAGACGGGGGTGTCCGGCGCGAGCATGCCCGCGAAGAGATAGACGCGCACCGCGTTATAGGAGCCCCGCTCCTCAGCCGATGGCAGATAGTTGCCGCGCCTGTCAAGACGCGCCCAGTCGGGGGCCACGCCGTGCACCGAGGTGCGTAAGAGGGCGCGCAGGCAGCCCTCGTTAAGCTCCTTATAGAAGGGATCCTCAAGGGCAAGGCGGCTTAAAAGAAAATAAGGGCAGTATGAGGGATTGAAAAGATAGGCGTTCTCATCCTCAAAGCCCTGAAGCCCGGGCAGCAGGATAAGGCCTAAGTGCGGCACCTTACGCGTACAGCCCTTCAGGGCCTCCATGAGCTTTAACGCCTCCTCGCGGTAGGCAGGCTCCTTAAAGATGCGGGCGGCCTCCAGGAGACTATAGGCTATCCATAAATCCGAGTCGGTGGCGTTATTGTCATCGAGAACGCCCGTCGCATCTGAAGGGCGTTGCGGATCCTCCGACAGGGGCAGCTTCCCGTACAGCCACGCCGGCAGGGCGCTTTCAGCCATGAGATGGCTTTTCGTCCACTGCCAGATGTCATCAAAGGTCTGTCTGTCTCCGGCCACGAGGGCAAAGAAGAGCGCGTAGCTCTGACCCTCGGAGGTTGTGATATGGCGCGGATCACTGTAGTCAATGACCCGTCCGCCTTCCATGGAGACGGCTTTAAACTCGTCAAAGAGGGGCCAGCCGGCCTCACTTACGGAGCAAAGCGACATCAGGCCCGTGAGAAGTCCTGCTTTCAGTAAGGTTTTAAGTTTGCCAGTCATCATGTCCTGACTCCTTACCTTCCTAAACGGCGGGAAGCGAGAATTCTGAATCCCGCGTAGAGCGCCGAACCGATAAGGAGAGCGCTAAGGAGCGTCGAGAGCACGAGGAGGAAGGGACGCGTCTGCAGGAAATACCACAGGCGCACGTACCAGGGAAGATTGCCCGTGTAATAGCTCTCTCCGACATCATAGCCGCGGATCCCGCTTTCCCTGAAGATGGCCACGGCACCGGTTACCTCATAGAGAGCGTAGGGATCACCGAGGCGGGCATTTAAAAGCCCGCTGCCCTCGCGACCGTCATTTAAGATGGCCACGACCGAGCGCTCTTTGGCATAGGGGGACTGAAAGCCCAACATCAGAGCCAGGTTGCCGGAGTTTATCACCGTGGCGCGCTGTCTTCCCTCGCGCCTTGCATTGATGAGGGTGCGCCTGCCTTCGGGATCGGCCGGCAGCATGAGGCTGCGCTTTTCCTCATCCATGGCAGCCTGCAGGCTCTCTTCGTCGGCAAGGGCGGAAAAATCGCCCGTGGTATCCCCGATAATGAGGAGATCCTTATCTGAGAGAGCCTCCCTGTCCGTGCCGTCGCCCACCGTCACGGAGGTGGCAGCAAGGCCCGTGATGGCCCCCATGCGTCCCATGAGATTAAAGAGGGTGCTAAGCTGCCCCTGAGTGGCGTCGGGGGGCAGCTGCACATAGGTTTCGCTTAAATCCGCAAGGCGCGTGAAGGGAAAGCCGCTCTGTATGAAGAGCGCGAGATCGGGCAGGCGCGCGAAATGGTAAAAGTCCGTGAAATCGAGCGTCGATGCGGGATCGATCTCCACCTGCTGCGGCAGAAGGCGCGTGGTGCGGCACTGCTCCGGATTGCCCCCGTCGTAGGTGATGCCGTAGCGGAAGTCAAAGGACAGGGTATTGGTCCTCTGCAGCGCGATGGCGGGGATCTGCGCCGTGGTGGCGCTTAAATCGAGGAGATTGCCAATCAGGGGCAGGCGCTCCACAAACTGACTGCTGTCACTTTCCGGATCGAGGGTATAGCTCTCCACGAGGGTATCGTTAATTAAAAAGCGCAGCTGCGAGAGCGCGTGCGGATCGGGACGCGTATAGCGGTATTTGAGGTTCATGAGGACATTGGAACGGTCGAGCATGAAGAGATCGGGCGGCAGCCTTAAGGCGAGCGTCACGGGGGCGGGCTGATAGCCCCGTGAGGTCAGCTGTCCGTCATAGGAGGTGAGCTCCTCAAAGGTGGTCACCCGCGAGGTATCCACCCAGCGCGGCGCGTCATAGGGACGGCGCGGCTCCAGTACCTCGCGACTGACAAAGAGCGCGCTCTCGCCGGAGAGCATGGCCCCTGAGGCCGTGAGCGAGCGCACCGCCCCGATAAGCTCCTGACTGTCGCGTCCGGCGATGATGAGCATCTTGGCAAAGGATGAATAGGGGGCCTGAGTGAGAATGAGCGACGGTCCCTCAAAGGGCGGCAGATCTTTGAGGATCGGCGGGCGTTTCTCGTTGGTGGCGAAGATGACAAAGTGCTCTTCGGCAGGCAGCGTGTCTAAATAGGTATCAAAGCTGACTCCGCGCCACGAGGCGAGCCTTCCCATATCGGAGGCGAAAATGGCCGCCGCCGTCACGGTAGCGTAATCGGGGCTCTCCCCTAACACGAGGGGCAGATGGCTGTGCTGAGCCACCCCGGGGTCAAGAAAGGGCACCGGAAAGAGCGAGAGCTCATTGGCAAGGCGCAGCGGCTGCAGCGTGACGGTAAGCGCGCTCTGCCGGTCAAGGGTCAGCCACAGCGTGGTGTTGGAGAGATCCTCGCAGACTTCCTGATAATGCCCGATAAACTCGATTGTCAGCTCGTTTTCATCCTGTAAGAGCAGCGGATTTAAGATCACCCTGGCACGGCTTTCCTTACCTAACTGTTCTTCCGTGACGGGAAGGGTCTGCTGCAGATAGCCGTTTAGATAGACGTTAAGCTGCGAGCGCACGGCAAGGAGCGCCGGGGAGGGGACGTAGGTAAGCTCCACGGCCGCGGCGGTCATGATCTCATCCCCGCGCACCTCAAAGTCAAAGGAGGCAGTATTGAAAAGTCCCGTGAGGGTCAGATTGCCGGTCCCCGGTGTCCCGCGGGCGATTTCCTCTAAGGGCAGCACGCGCCTTATGGGCATCACGTTCTGCGGCACGGCCTCGGGCGTCAGTCCCCTCAGGGTAAAGGCGGAACTTACGGGAGCTTCCGCCGCGCAGAGCGGGGAACTCAGTAAGATGGCAAGGAGGCCTGTAAGCAGGCTCAGGGCGGATAGGGATTTCATGACTTACTACTCCTAAGAGGGCTCTCTGCCACCGGATGGGGCATGAAGCTTAGGCATAATTTGAATAATCTAAGCCACAGCGTAAGCGGAAGGCGCAGGATGCCGGGCGTTGCCATGAGCATCACGCGGTAGCCGTAGAGGCTGTAGTTGAAAATGGTGACAAAGCCCTTTAACAGGCTTGCGTCGAGATCGTGATCGCGCGGGCGCGACCACGTATCCGAGCGCGAGAAAGTGCAGAAGGTAAAGAGCCTTTCTTCCTCAAGGCTCTTAAAGTCAGTCTGCAGACCGAGGTAATCTGACTCGGGATCGCACTGACGGACGATACAGGAAAAGGTATAGTAATGCCGGTCGTAGGGAATGATAAGCGTAAGGCTGTCGCCCTCGCGCAGGAAGGGGTTGCCCTTTAAAAAGCCCCTGTCAAAGGTAAGTCCCGCTCCCTGCGAGGAGTAATTGCTAAGCGTGGCGGTATACTCCCGCGCGCCCTTTTTAATCAGTACCGGCACTTCGAGGGCGACGCGCGGATAGCGGCGCACCTGACGGGCCTCCTGCGCGATGGCGATGGTGGCGCCGAGGATGATGAGGTTATAGAGGATCCACAGCACGTTGATGCCAAGGGTCAGCACCTCGGGCCGGGGAGCGAGAAAGGTGCGGATGGTGCCCACCACGATACCGAGGGCGTTAAGGCCGATGAGGATTAAATAGGGCTTACTTATGAACCAGTCAAAGAAATTCTCCTCAATGCGCCCGCCCTTGGCCGTCACGTTGAAGGTGCCCACTTTGGGAAAGAAGATGGCAATTAGGGTCGGCAGCGCGATATACCACGAGAGCACCGCCTCGTAGACGCCTGACCAGAAGGGGAAGCGGTAGCCGCGCTGTATGTTCTGATTGGTTAGCGTGGAGTGCACCATGTGCGGGAAGACATAGGCGAGAATGGCCGCGGCCTCGGCGTAAATGACGTAGGTGCCAAAGAACATGTAGGGCAGCGGTGCCAGGAGAAAAATAATGCGCGGGATACCGTGCAGGAAGTGGATCATGGCGTTGAGATAGCACAGGCGCTGCCCCAGGCTAAGCCCCCGTCCTGAGAGGGGATTGTCGATGCGGAAGATCTGCACCATGCCGCGGGCCCAGCGGATACGCTGCGCGATATGCGCCGAGAGGGTCTCGGTGGACAGGCCGGCGGCAAGCGGAATGCCGATAAAGGCCGTGCCGTAACCCTTGCGCGAGAGACGCAGCGAGGTATGCGCATCCTCGGTGACCGTCTCCACGGCGATCCCTCCCACGCTTAACAGGGCCTTACGGCGGATGAGAGCGCAGGAGCCGCAGAACATGGTCGCGTCGTGGAGATCGTTACCCTTCTGAATGAAGTCATGAAAGAGCGAGTTTTCCTGGGGAATGGCCCTTGGCAGCTTTAAATTGCGCTCAAAGGGATCTTCTGAATAAAAGTGATGCGGCGTCTGCACGAGCGCCAGATTGGGATCGGCCACCATCGCCCCCGCCGTCAGCTGCAGGAAGGAGCGCACCGGAATATGATCGCAGTCAAAGATGGCGATAAGCTCGCCGTCCGTTACGGTGAGGGCGTGATTGATATTGCCGGCCTTGGCGTGGTTATGCTCGGAGCGGATGATATAGGTCGCTCCCACGGCCTTCGCGAAATCACGGAACTCCTTACGCGTCCCGTCATCGAGGATACAGACGCGCAGCCTGTCTTTGGGCCAGTCAAGATCGAGGGCGCCGAAGACCGTGGGTTTTACCACCTCTAAGGGCTCGTTATAGGTTGGGATATAGATATCCACCGTGGGATAGGCGCTGAGATCGGAAGGCAAGGGCACGGGTTTCCTGTCGAGCGTCCAGCCAATCTGAAAATAGCCTAAAAGCATCACGAGAAAGGCGTAGCACTCGGCCATAAAGAGCAGAATGGAGAAGAAGCCGGCGCTTAGGGAGCTTAAATTCAGGGTAGAGCCCGCTCTCCAGAACATATAGCGCGAGGAGACGATGACCGAGATGACGAGCATTAAAAGCAGCGCGTACTTGGTGTGAAAGCGGTTGATGACGAGCGCCGCCTCTAACATCACGATGACGAAGACATACTGATAGAAAAGCTCCAGGGGCTGCGTGATGGTCCAGAGAATGAGCATGGCGCACAGCGTCACGGTCAGCGCGATGAGCGCAAGGCGCAGTGAGTCGGCAAAGCAGGAACTCTCCCGGTCCTCTTTAAGGCTCTGTGCGCTGCCGTAGTGCTTTCCCGCGTGGAGCATCAGCGTGGCTACGGGGCTTAAAAGCTTCTGCAGCAGGGCCGTAAGCTTATCGGGCAGCGTGAAAAGGAGCGTGGGCAGCAGGGCGCGCTTCCTGCGTCCCGTGGGCAGAAAGAGCACGAGATAGAGGCCCTGAATGAGCATGCGCAGGGGATCGGCCACCTTCAGGGCGCTGAAATTGATCTGCGGGAAATAGCGCTCCCTGTGCGCTCTCAGTGCACGGTAGTGTCCGCGCTCCAGGGGCAGCAGCAGCCAGATAAGGGACAGCGCCGCAAGATTGACGGTAAAGCTGACAGGGCCCGTGGTACTGTGATAAAAGCGGCGCAGCGATCTCAGAAAATTCATGCGGACGCGTCCGCTCTGAGGCGCTCGCCCGGCGTTACGGGTTTGGTTTTTAACAGTTTAATGAGCGATCCCAATGCCGTCACGTAGGGGGCGTGGGGATTTTGCAGCGCGAGGATCTCCCCCTTTAAGGACGAGAGCGTCAGCTCCTCGTCATAGGGCAGCGGCACAGGCAGGAGCTTTTCCTCACCTAACACCATGAAGGCCGCCTCATAGAGATCGTTTAAGGCCGGCGAGGAGGGCGAGAAGCGGTTAAAGACGATCTCCCCCACGGGTTTGGGGAAGAGGCGCGTCAGGGTTAACAGCGAGCCCATATCGGGATCGCAGAGCGTGATGACATGATTTAAGGGATCATCAAGGCCCTTCTTGATGGCCGCATTAAGCCACGCGTCATCGCGCACGAAGGCTCCCGCGTCGATGATGAGGTGAGTATAGTCAAGACGGCCTAACCACGCCGTAAACTCCTGCGGCGCCTCGATAAAGCGTTCGCGCGTGGCTAAGTCCACGAAGAGATGCGGCGTGACCTGCAGGACGTCATTGCTGACCTTACGTCCCGGGGAGGCGGTCTCATGCTTGAAATCAAGGGGGAGGTTTAAAAGCGCATCGCGCCCGGCGTCATAGCCCTGCAGGCTTAAATAGAGCACTTCCCCGTCCATGCGCGACAGGCGCGCAGCGAGGTTTAGGGCCAGCGTCGTGACTCCGGCGTGGGGATAGAGACCCCGTAATAAAATCCGCACTATTCTCTCCCGTCTTTAATTTATAGTAATACTCAGCATCAGGTCCGCTCCCCTTAAGAAACGGAGCGCCTTTGCTTCCGGATATGCTCGCGCATGGCCCTGAGGGCCGGAGACTGACTGAGGAGCGCCTCAAGACGCTCCTCGCGCACGCGGTGATAGTAACTGCCAATCTCAAAGCCTTTGAGTTTTTCAAGGGCTCTGACATCCTCAGGTGCAGGTCCGCCTGCCCTTGCCTCAGTCATGATCGGGATCCTCATTCACCACGCATCCCTTGCCAAGAGCCTTGGCCCGGTAAACGCGCTTGTCGGCTAACGCGACCATATCCGCGTAGAGATTCTGTCCTTCGTTATTATAGGCAATTCCCACCGAGCAGGATACGCTGATGCGCTCCTTTCCCGTGCCCGCCCCGATCTTCTCGATCCCCTGGCGGATGCGTTCTGCGACATTGACGGCGTGCAGGCGGTCTTTTAAGTGACCTATCATGACCACGAACTCGTCTCCGCCGATGCGTCCTGACAGATCGTCGGTGGCGCGCAGTTCGAGCTTTAAGAGCCTGCCCACCTGCTTTAAGACCTCATCGCCGGCCGGATGCCCGAAGGTGTCGTTCACGGGTTTGAAATTGTCGAGATCGATAAAGAGGAGGGCAATCTTCTCGTCAGAGCGCGCGGCGTTTAACTGGATCTGGCACTGCTCGGCCATGCCCTCGTGATTTAAAAGTCCCGTGAGGGCGTCGGTATAGGCCCGCTGCAGCATCTCCTGCAGGCGGCGCACCTTCTGCAGTTCCTGGTGAAAATCGTAGGTAATGTCGGTGCGTACCAGTAACAGCGTATCGCGCGTCCTGTCATCAAAGTAGGAAAACTCGATTTTCTTTCTGTGATAGCCGGAGCTCTCGCGCACGTTCTCGGCATCCACGGGGGTGCCGTCCTCAACCATGCCGAAGAAAATGGAATAGGAGCTGCGGCCCTTTAAGTGTTCCACGCAGTTTTTAAGCGTCATCTCATTGATGACTAACTGCTGATCGTCATATACCACATACTGCTTTGCGTACTTGATGATCTCCACGTCGTAATCACCCGATACCGGAGGCAGAGGTGTGCCGTTATTACTGGCCGCGAGCATGGTGTAGACACCGCTTCTGATATCCACGGTCACAAAATAGTCGCAGTTATTGAATACGAGAGTCTGCACAATAGACTGCAGCAGCGACTGATCCGAGTCGTTACGCAGGGTCAGGTAGGCGTAAATGCGCCCGTCCTCTTCCTTTTTAAAGGAGAGATTGAGACGGTAGACGGCGGAAGGATCTTTGGAGTGCAGGATCTCCATTTCTCGGGTCGGGAACTTGCCCGTGAAGGCACCCGTAAGGGCTAATTCTTTAAGTGCCCCGGAGCGGATCTTGGATCTTACCGAGGGATTGGAGGAAAAGAGCCCGTTCAGACAGGTTATGGTGTAAGTGCGCCATGCGTATTCCTGACCGTTTTCCTCAGGTCTGAAGGTATTGGCGATGACCATGACGCGATCGCGGTCAAAGTCGATTTTGACGGCGAGCAGTGATAATTTGGAAAAGAGGTAGGAGTATTCCTGAAAATCGTTCATCACGCCTCCTCATCCTGATAGACGATGGTGTGCTTGCCAGCCTGCTTGGCGCGGTAGACACGCGCGTCGGCCACCTTGACTAAATCACGGTAGGAAGCGCCGTCCACGGGATAGAAGGCGATACCGATAGAGCAGGAGAGGGGTACCGAAAGCTCAAGGTTACGGGGGATGGCCTCGATTTCCTCAATGATACGGGTGGCGATGCGCAGCGTCGTCTCCCGGGTGCGCACGTCGCACAGCACCACCTCAAACTCATCCCCGCCGATGCGTCCTGCCAGATCGCTGTGGCGCGTGTGATCCTTAAGCACTGCGGCCACCTGGTTTAACACCGTGTCCCCGGTCTGATGTCCGTAGGTGTCATTCACGGCCTTGAAATTGTCGAGATCGATAAAGAGCAGGGCACGCATCGCTTCCTCGGCTAGGGTCTGCGGCGCCTTTTCGCTCATGCCCTGATAGTTTAAAAGTCCCGTGAGCGAGTCATTGTAGGCGCGGTTAACCGCCGCCTGCAGCTGCCTCGTGTAGCGGTTCTGCTCCTCGTAGATATCGGTGATATCGGTACGGTAGAGCAGGATCATGTGCTCTTCGCGGTTGTAGTAGCGGTATTCAATGCGCTTGCGCCGGTACTTGCCGTTCTCGATGACCCCGGTATAGAAGATGTGCGAGTCGCTCTTTTCGAGCGCCTCCAGCACGCGCGCGAGCGTCATCTGATAGATGGTGTTTTCCTGATCCTCGGGTACCACGTAGGCGCGGGCGTAGGTGATGATCTCGCGATCGTAATCGGCGCACACCATGGGCGGCTGCGCAGTGCTCTTCTCGCTCATGGAGAAGGCCACGTAGCTGTTCTCGCGGGCATCAAGGTAGATGAAGTAATCGCAGTTGGTATAGATAAAGCGGTGAGCGATGGCGCCTAGCAGATCGGCATGATGCTCGCGCAGAAAGATAAGATAGACGCGGCTCTGACTGTCCCTGGGCGGTACGCAGATCTCAAGGGAATAGGTGAAATTACTGACGTCAGGGCGCTCAAACTCAAGGCGCTGGGATTTGCCGGAGTTGTATAAGCCGACCAGTTTCTGCGGCGCGAGGGCGTTGAGCACCAGGGGCAGGGGGGCTAACACGCCGTTAAAACCGTTTTCCCAGTAGGTAGCGTAGTCATGTGCCGTTCCCGCATCCTGGGGACGGTTGGAATTGTAGAAGGTTTTAAGCTGCATGTTCTCGATATTTACGCAGAAACAGGCGACGCACACGCCTTGCAGCACTTCGGATAAATCAGATGGCAACTGCATCATATGACTTACTACTATCCGCTTCAGGTTTACGCGCACGATCCTCTGCGGGGATCGTCCTGCCTCATCCAGGCATTAGCAATTATACAAGGCAGTACAGCTACTGTCCTGCTTACTCACGGTCTTATTTCAGCCGGGAAACGAAGTCTGTGATCGGTGGCGCATTATACCTGCGGATGCGGGATGTGCCGCAAAGTGCGAAAAATTTACGTATCTGCCGGTAAGCTTGAACCATGCTCATGCGTCAAATGATAGAACAGATGAAAATACTACAATAGTGTACAAAATCTGCACGTTCAATGTGCGGCGTACTGATCATTATTGGGTCATGGCAGGTACTGCGTATTCTGGCACGTAATTTGCTTAAGGTAGCATAAACGCCGTCCTGCAGAGACGGCGGCAAAATTTACCTTTAAGGAGAGAAATATGGCAGTGTACGTGTCCACCAACGTCGCTACCCTGCAAAGTCAGCGCTATCTAAGTGCGGGCACTCAGGCAGTGTCCAGAAGCTCCGAACGCCTGACCTCGGGACTTAGGATCAATGCCGCCGGCGATGATCCGGCCAATTTACAGATCTCCAACCGCTTAACGGCGCAAATTGGCGGTTTAAAACGCGGCAATCAGAATACCACTGACGGTGAGGCCCTCATGCAGCTTACCGAGCAGGCCTTAGACGAGAGCGTGGGCCTTCTGCAGCGCGTCCGGAAGCTGGCCATTCAGAGTGCTAACGGCACCAACACCGAGAAGGACAGGGAGGCCCTGCAGGAAGAGGTGACGCAGATCTCGCGCGAACTGACGCGCATTGCCTGTAAGACCACCTACGGCGGGGCGCAGGTGCTCGCAGGCGCCGGCAAGGGCCTTATCTCGGAGGAGGGGCTTCTGAGCGTGCAGGTCGGTGCCGATGCCTACAACACCATCGAGGTTAAATTAGATACCTCCTTTGCCGTTTCCTCCATGGTCGCGGCTGTTGGGGGCTTAGGCGATGGCTATAAGGCTGCGGAGGGCGTGTTCTCGCTCTCAAGTCAGGCCAACGCACAGGCCCTTCTTGCCGGCATCGACCGCTACATTCAGTTCGTCGATGATGCCCGTTCCGAGATGGGCGCGGTCATGAACCGTTTTGAGTCGCATATCCGCAATCAGAGCAATATTCACGAGGAAGAAAGCGATGCCCGCTCCAGGATGCGCGATGCCGACTTTGCCGCCGAGACCGCCCGTCTTACTTCCTCCTCCATCGTGCAGGATGCCTCCTCGCAGATGCTCCTGCAGGCCAATGCCCGTCCGCAGCTCGTCATTTCCCTGTTGCGCTAGATCCCTGAAAACAGAAAGGGCCCCGTAAGGAGCCCTTCCGCGATGATGCGAAAACCGAAGCCTGAGCTTTTACTGAGCGGCGGCGCGGGCCTTCATGAGTCCTACCTGCAGGCTTTCGGCGGTATAGATGTGCTTACCGTCGACAAAGACCTTGCCGTCGGCCACGCCCATGATGATGCCGCGCTCGATGATGCGCTTGATGTCAATCTGATAGGTGACAAGCTTAGCGTTATCGAGCACTTCGCCCTTGAACTTGACCTTTTCCACGCCTAAGGCGCGCCCCTTGCCAAGGCCGCCTCTCCAGCCGAGGAAAAAGCCCACTAACTGCCACATGGCGTCCAGTCCAAGGCAGCCCGGCATCACGGGATCGCCCGGGAAGTGGCAGCCGAAGAACCACAGATCGGGGTTAATGTCGAGCTCGGCGCGGATTTCGCCCAGGCCGTAGGCACCGCCCTCGGCGGCGATATGGGTAATGCGGTCGAACATGAGCATATTGGGCGCGGGCAGCTGCGCGTTGCCGGGGCCGAAAAGCTTCCCGTGGGCGCAGTCTAAAAGATCCTCGCGCGAAAAAGAGTGAATGCCACGTTCTAACAGTGAAGCCATGTCTGAGATCTCCTTATTCTCTAACGCGTTCCGTAGACCACGATGGTTTTGCCGTGAGCGGATATCAGATGATCCTCTTCCATCATCTTGAGGATGCGTCCCACGGTTTCGCGGGAGCAGCCGACGATCTGTCCGATTTCCTGACGGGTGATCTTAATCTGCATACCGTCCGGATGGGTCATGGCCTCGGGCTGATGGGCGAGATTGACGAGGGTCTGCGCAATGCGCCCCGTGACGTCGAGGAAGGCTAAATTGCCGACCTTGCGGGAAGTGGAGGTCAGACGGCGTGCGATCTGTGCCGAGAGGCGCATCAGGATCTCAGGATTGACCTGCACTAACTGCTTAAACTTGCTGTACGAGACCTCAGCCACCTCACAGGCTCCCTTGGCCCGTACCCAGGCTGAGCGCGTGGGGTTCTCGGACTGATCGAAAAGACCGAGCTCACCGATGAAATCACCCTGATTTAAATAGGTGAGAATCATTTCGCGTCCATCGGGATCCTTGATGAGAACCACGGCCGATCCCTTGACGATATAGTAAAGGGTCTCCGCCTTCTCACCGGCGTGGATGATGGAACTCTTGGCCGAATACTTGTGAATGTGACACTGACTGATAAACCAGCTGATGGTACTGTCGGTCTGCGGTTTGATGATGGTAGTGGAGGTGCTCATAATCTTGTCTGCGACTTTCCCTTTCCCCCGCCTGAGACCCACGTGGTCCCACGGGTTTTTTGCATCATAGCAAAAAGACTGCTCCTTTTTAAAGCCACCGCGCTAAAAAGCCCCCTTAAAACGCGTCAGCGATCAAAATTTTGCACGCCATTTCAAGAACTTTATTGCGCCTGAGGCGGTCTTAGGTATAAGTTTACGGCGCTTTGGGAGTCTCCGGCCCTCAAAGCGGATTACGGATTTTCTTAAACGTTGTACATAAAGCGGTCTTATGCTTTTACAAAGACTAAGGACAGAACACATGACTGCGGTTTATTATGCGCTTGCCGGACAGGACCCCCTGCCGGGGGGCAGCACGGAGCACACGGAGGAGGGGAGCTATCCTTTTGCCGCCCGTGAAAGTCACTGTGTTTTTTACAGCGACAGGGAGCGCCTTGAGGAGCTTACCGATCCGCTCTCGCGGATCGTGGCCGGTTTTGCCCTGACGGTCTTTGAGAAGTGGCTGCGACGCCGCTCGGCTCACGTCTATACCCTGAAGGGTGCCCCTGAGGAGCGCAACGGCTTTTACGTTGATGACGCAAGCTACACGGACTGTGCCTGCCTGCTTATCGAAACCATGATCTTCGCCGCCCGCGCCGACGGTCATATTGACGGGCGTGAGCGCGAGAGCATGTACCGCTTTTATAAGACCATTTTCCCCCACGATGATCTGCGCGGCAGTATTGACCGTCTTCTCACCGGCGAGGTGAATCTGGACGAACTCATCTCCCGCGTGCGTTTCCGTGAGGAAGCGCTGGATATCTACGAACTCTCATCACTCGTTCTGCAGGGCCGCCTGCACTTTATCGAGCAGGGCTATTTAGAGGAGCTCGCCTCCTCGCTGGCCATTGATCCTTCCCTGCGCGATACCCTGGATGGCAGCGCCAGGGAGCGCCTGAAGGCCACGGAACTGCAAAGCGCCTGAGTCCTTCTGTAAGGCAGGGCGTCTCCGGCCCGTGGCGCTCAGGTCCTTACAGAGTTCCGTCTCTGTCTCCTGTGCCCTGCCTGCGCGGTTTTCAGTAAGTCAGGCCGGAGCGCCGTGCCATCCCCGGAGCTGATCTGCAGATGTCGCAGCTCCCTGAGGCTCCCTGAATTCAGACAGAAAAAAGCCGGGGAGCAGGCGCTCTCTGAGAGGAGGCGGACGCTGAATAATGTGCCTTTACACGCATTTTGCGATTTTTGATGAGCGGGGGCGTTACGTCAGGGGGCTCCTTCGTATTATAATCAGTGCGAGATCCACCGCCCAGGGCGGAGAGGACGAACAAGCAATCATTAACAGTTATTAGGTACCACCAATGATCTATTCAAAAGAAGTAGAGCAGATGTGCCCGGTTACCAAGGGTGCATATCATGGTCCCGCTCCTATCCCGGAAGAGGGTAAGTGGGTTCAGGCCAAGGAAATCAAGGATATCAGCGGTCTGACTCATGGCGTGGGCTGGTGTGCCCCGCAGCAGGGCGCTTGCAAGCTGACCTTAAACGTTAAGGACGGCATCATTGAAGAGGCACTCGTCGAGACTTTAGGCTGCACCGGTATGACCCACTCTGCCGCCATGGCCTCCGAGATCCTGCCCGGCAAGACCCTGTTAGAGGCTCTTAACACCGATCTGGTGTGTGACGCCATCAACACCGCCATGCGTGAGCTCTTCCTCCAGATCGTCTACGGCCGCACCCAGACCGCTTTCTCCGAGGGCGGTCTTCCCATCGGTGCTTCCCTTGAGGATCTGGGCAAGAACCTGCGTTCGCAGGTTGGCACCATGTTTGGTACCAAGGCCAAGGGTGCCCGTTACCTCGAGATGACCGAGGGCTACGTCACCCGTTTAGCTCTTAATGAGAACAACGAGATCGTGGGTTACGAGTTCGTCAACTTAGGCAAGCTCATCGACGCCCTGAAGGCCAACCCCGAGATGAAGGGTTCCGACGCCATCGCCAAGGCCAGGGGTCAGTACGGCCAGTTCAATGACGCCGCCAAGTACATTGACCCGAGACACGAGTAAGAGGAGGTGTACTGAAATGGCATTATTTGAAAGCTATGAGCGCCGTATTGACAAAGTCAACGCCGCTTTAAACGAGTACGGCATTGCCAGCCTTGATGAAGCCATGCAGATCTGCAAGGACAAGGGCATCAATCCCTACGACAAGGTGCGCGAGATCCAGCCGATCGCCTTCGAGAACGCCTGCTGGGCTTATGTCGCCGGCGCCGCGATCGCCATCAAGAAGGGCGTGAAGACCGCCGCCGAGGCCGCCGAGGCCATCGGTATCGGCCTGCAGGCCTTCTGCATACCGGGTTCCGTCGCCGATGACCGTAAGGTCGGTTTAGGCCACGGTAACTTAGGTGCCATGCTGCTGCGTGACGAGACCAAGTGCTTCGCCTTCTTAGCCGGCCACGAGTCCTTCGCCGCCGCTGAGGGCGCCATCGGTATCGTGCGTAACGCCAACAAGGCCCGTAAGGTTCCCTTACGCGTGATCTTAAACGGCTTAGGCAAGGACGCCGCCCAGATCATCTCCCGCATCAACGGTTTCACCTATGTGCAGACTAAGTTCGACTATGCCACCGGCGAGCTGAACATCGTGCGCGAGATCCCGTACTCCAAGGGTGAGAGAGCCGCTGTGCGCTGCTATGGCGCGGACGACGTCCGTGAGGGCGTGGCCATTATGCACAAGGAAGGCGTGGACGTGTCCATCACCGGTAACTCCACCAACCCGACCCGCTTCCAGCACCCTGTCGCCGGCACCTACAAGAAAGAGTGTGTCGAGATGGGCAAGAAGTACTTCTCCGTGGCCTCGGGCGGCGGTACCGGCCGTACCCTGCACCCGGACAACATGGCCGCCGGCCCTGCCTCTTACGGCATGACCGACACCATGGGCCGTATGCACTCTGACGCCCAGTTCGCCGGCTCCTCTTCCGTGCCGGCCCACGTGGAAATGATGGGCTTCTTAGGCATGGGCAATAACCCGATGGTGGGTGCCACCGTGGCTATCGCCGTGGCCGTGGCCGAGGCTCTTAACAAGTAAGTTAAGGCTAAGGCTCAGCAGGACCCGCGCCCCGGCGCGGGTCTTGCCTTTTCTGGCCGGTATCAGACACGGCCCGCGTTTTCCAAAATCTTATTCCCTGCCTCTTTCTTTTCTGTCTCTCCTCTGTCCCCCGCGTGTAAACTAATGGCGTGCGCGCTCACACCACAAGGTTCTTCATAAGGAATAAAACTCTCACTAGCATAAAGCTCAACAGCTTTTTTGGCGGAGGGATCACTATGCAGTTAAAAGCCTTAGGCACCGCCCTGGCCCTTGCCGTGACGCTCACGGTTTCGGGCTGCGCGCATCAGGCAGATAATTCTCAGGCGTGGTGGGAGGACGGGGCGCCGCTGCACCTTGCCTCACAGGGCCTGTTCTCGGCAGGCGGCATCGTCATTAAATCGGAAGGTGTCTTCAATCCCGAGGATCAGTGGGAAGAGAGCGGCAAAGGGCAGACGGCGCATGTCGATCATGCCAATGTCCTCTTTCAGATCCCGCTTGAGGTTACGGGAGCGCCCTTAGTCTTCCTGCACGGCTACGGTCAGTCGCGCATGGGCTATATGGTAACTCCCGACGGACGCGATGGCTGGGCGACGGAGTTTTTACGCGCGGGGCATCCCGTGTTCCTCATTGACGGACCGCGCCGCGGTGAGGCCGGCGGCACCTCGGTGGGGGCTCAGATCTCCACGAAGACCCTTGATCAGCGCTGGTACACGCAGTTCCGTATTGGCCGTTACGTTAAAGGTCAGTCCGTGGTCAATAAAGGCTCGCAGTTCCCCAATGATAAGGAAAGCCTCAATCAGTTCTTCCGTCAGATGACCCCTGATACCGGCATGTCCTCGGACATGGGCGCGGACTTTGATCTGACCACGGTCGCTAAGGGGCTTGCCGCCACCGTCGATGAGGTCTATAAGCGCACGGGTGAGGACAGTATCCTCATTACCCACTCCCAGGGAGGGGGCCCCGGCTGGGCTGCCACCTTATACACCTCGCACATCGCGGGCATTATCGCCATTGAACCTGGCCGCGGCCCCTTAAAGGGTGAGGAGCGCGAGAGCCTTGAGGCGCAGCGCATTCCCGTGACCATTTACTTTGGTGATTACATTGACAATGGCGATCCTAAGCTTAAGGCCACCGCCTCGTGGCAGGAAAAGGTCGCCGACTGCGCGGATTTCGTCGCTGACTATACCGCCAAGGGGCTCGACGCCACCCTCGTGGAGCTGCCCAAGATTGGGATTTACGGCAACGATCACTTTATTTTCCAGGATAAAAACAGCGCCGCGGTGGCCCGTCATGTCAAGGCGTGGTTAGATGCCCACCCCGTGAAGTAAGCGCGTGTGGAGTTCCGTTTTAAAACGTGCTATAAGAAGGTCAGATTAAGGATCTGACCTTCATGAACCGCGCACTGACTACTCTTTTAAAGTTCGCCCTGCTCTGGGCCCTGCTGCTTATCTTCAATCAGCTTGTGTTTGAAGGCGGGGATTTTTCCCTCTCTTCGCTTACTTTTTCCCTGCCGCATACCTTTATCTTTACCCTCGTGCTCATGGGCATCTTCCATTATGTACGGCATATCCTGAAAACGAAGCGTCATGCGCCTGCCTCCTCCGAGGAAGAGAGCCGCGAGGCCTGGGAGCGTGAGCTTACCGCCCGCTTCGAGCGCGATTTCGGAGCCACCGCCGATCCTGCGGGCGGATCTTCCTCATCCCCGTTCTCTGCATGTTCTTCCCTCAAGGCGCTTTTCAGGCCGCTTTTTAAAGTTAGGACGCGGCACGACGGCTCTGCGCAGGAGAAGGCGGCCCCTGCTCCTCAGGACAGTGAGAAGCCTGAGAGGCACACGGTGACCGTCACGCCCGAACAGCTCCGTCCCATCCGCGAGACGATCCGGCAGCGGGTGCCACGGGAAGCTGCGCCGCAAGCCGGGGCCGCTACCGCGGGCGCAGAGCCCGCGCTAAAAGCTCCCGCCCCGCACAGGGCAGAACCTTACGCCTCTTCTGAGGTGCCGTCCCCTGCAGCAGCTAAGGAAGCTGCCTTCGGCGCTCCCGCCCCGTCCCTGCAGGCGCTTTGGCAGGGCATGGCCTCCGAGGGGATCGCCGAGGACGGCTTTAAGGTCATCCCCATGATCGTACTCTCCAAAGCCCTCTCCGAAGGCGCAGGCGGTTACGAGGTGGTGGCTCTTACCATCGAGCAGGGCTATCTGCTGCGCCTCATCCCCTCTCCTGAGCGACGTTACTACACCGCATCCGAGCTTGCCACCGGTAACAGCGAGCATCCTGAGGTAAAGGTGCTCGATCTTATAGGCGTTCCCGTCAGCGGGGCGCGCCACGTGCCTCTGCAGCCTGAGGATATCCTTACCTTTAAGGGCGAGAAATGGCGTTACGTCAAGGCGATGAGCGTTACGGAGCTCATTCATCTCATCGTCAGCCGCGATCGCTCTCTCGTCAACCGTTATCTAAGTCTCCTCGGTTCGCGTGAAAGCTACGTGCGCGCCTCTGCCCGTCCCCCGCGCGGTTTTGATCATTCCCTGGAGCTTGCCGTCCTGTCGCGCCTTGAGTTTAAGGATCCGCGCCATACCCGCTTAAGTTTCCTCTATCAGAATGAGCCGTACCGCGACTTTAAGGTGCGTGCTCCCGGAAGCTCCTCTCCTGAGGATAACCTGCCGCTAGCCTTAGCCTTATGCGCGCTCTCCCCCGTATCTGACGTGCGCGGGCATTATGGCAAGAGTATCTTAAGTCTCCTGCCTCTTGACGAGGCGGCGCGCGAGGCGGTGCGTCCCTTCTGCTACGGTCTCTGAGGTGACGCGTAAGAAAGACAGGCGCCTTAAGGCACCGCGTTTAAGGCAAAGTGAGGTGCCCCCGTTTCGGGGATTCGATTCCCTCTCTTTCAGCCATCTCATCTGCGTAGCGCTACAATAAAAAGCCCCGTTTGGAAACCGGGGCTTTAAGAGAGAAGGAATAGGGTGGGGCTAAGCGGCTTTGCCCTGTGTAAAACGCCGCGAGCGGGCGCGAAATTCCAGCGGCTGCTCCTCGGTATGAAATTTAAAGAACTTCACGAAATACGAGGGATCCTTAAAACCCAGATCGTGGGCGATTTCCTTGACCTTGCGATCGGTAAGCCACAGATCGCGCTTGGCCTCGATGATAAGACGACGGTTAATGAGCGCTAAGGGCGAGGTCAGGGCGCAGGTGGTCACCGCGTGAGTGAGGGAGCGCATGGGAATGTTGAGCAGCGCCGCGTAGGCACCTACGAGATGCAGGGACTTAAAATGCATTTCCACCGCGCGCCGGTATTTAAGAAAGGTGCGCTCCGTCGAGCTCATGCGCGTCAGTTCCCCGCTGCTGTCCCCGCGCCACAGCCTTTTGAGACGGATGAGGAAGATCCTGAGCAGGCTCTCTAGGCACGAGGTACGCTCGGCCGAGTCCTCGGCCATAAACTCGCGGGAGAGCTCATTTAGCAGAAAGCGCAGAGTATCGAGGGAGGCCTGCGGCACCACGATACAGGGCCGCGGGTTGAGGGCATCGAAGATGGAGGCTGAGAAATTAAGGTTATCCCCGTCCTCTGCCGCGTCGAGCATCTCGCCGTTAAAGCGCATAATGATCCCCTTATAGGCGGTGTGATCGAAGCGGTGTTCCTGAAAGGGTCCCGTGCAGAACAGGGAGTTACGCTGCACCGTATAGCAGTGAAAGTCTACTTCATGCTCGCCTGAGCCTTCTTCAAAGAAGATCACCTGATAGTAGTCATGCTGATGGGGAGCTAGCGAGCGGGGAGCGTGAGTTACAAAGAACGCCGTCAGAGGCGTGATGCTAAAGCCCTTCCCCGCCTCGGGGGCAGGGAAGAGGGATAGATCTGAGAGCTTCTGCAACTCAGCCATATTCGTCCTTTAGCGCAGTGTACCGCGTCTTGCTATAAAAGTGCGATTGAAGATAGGTCTATGATAACGCCTTTTTGCCAGAATTTACACTTCCGAGGAAAAATTCTCACTAGAGAGCTTATTGTTTCAATAGAGCGCTTATATACGCCGGGGAGTTATATTGCTTAAATTTACACTGTCTTTCCGGGGAAGTCCCGGGAGGGCCTCCGTTACAGGATGCGGGAATTAAAGGACCTTACGTCCTCTTTAAGGGCAATTAAACATCCGTTTTTTCAGGGACGTTAAATGTCAGGGCTGTGCCGCTGAGGGGAATGTGCAATGCGCGCAAGGCGTGAAAAGTAAGTTGTGATGCGCTCTGCGCAGGTGCGATCTGAAACAGGGAGTAAATGAAGGAAAATCAGGAAGCTGTGGCGGAAAGAGGGGGATTCGAACCCCCGAACCAGGGGAAACCCGGTTGCCGCATTTCGAGTGCGGTGCATTCAACCGCTCTGCCATCTTTCCGTGGCGCTCATTATACTGATTGCAAAGGCTTTTACAAGTTTTTCAAACAGATTTTTTAAAAATCGTGGCGCTGAGGCGGAAAAATCTCCCTAAATCCTGCTTAAGACAGGTTGTGCTGATCACGGATCAGAGCCTGCAAGGATAGCCGGTACGCTCTGCTCCCAGGGGCTTTTAGTGCAGATCCTCAAAACGTGAGTGGTGAGTTTTGTCTAAGCTAATCTTTTTCTGTATAAGGAGAAAGAGACGTAAATTAAGACGTTTAAAGGAGTGTCCAGATGGCAGATAGCGATAGCCTGATTCTGGAAGCGACGCCAGGTTACGTGGGCTACGGTGAGGGCGGTGTGTCGCCGTCCCTACAGCGTGGTGCTTCTCGATGAAATCGAGAAGGCCCGTCACGACGTGCACGAGATGTTCTTCCAGATCTTCGACAAGGGCTGTATGGAGGACGGTGCGGGCCGTCTCATTGACTTCCGCAACACGGTCATCCTCCTTACCGCCAATGTGGGGGACGGGGAGATCATGCGCCTGTGTGAGGACAGTGAGCACCTGCCTACGGTGGAGGAGCTTGAAAAGGCGGTGCGTCCTGCCATGCTGTGCTCCTTGGCCGCCTCTCCATCATTCCCTGCTATCCTTTAGGCAGGGAGTCGCTCCTTAGGATCATCACCTTAAAGCTCCTCAAGGAGGTCAGCCGCGTGAAGGAACGTTATGGTGCCGACTTCACCTATACTGGGGCGGTGAGTGAGGAGATCATCGGGCGCTGTAACAATATTGCCTCGGGCGCACGCCTTATCGACAATATCATCAATAACGATCTCCTGCCCGCAGTCAGCACGCGTTTCCTGATCCTTGCTCTTGAGGGCAGAACCTTCAGCGCCGTGCGCTGTGACTTTAAGGACGGTGCCTTTGTCTGTGAGTTCACGGACGGGGAAGGGCAGAGTGTAAGCTAAGTCAGGGAGGGCCAGCAGCCGGTCCACCTGAGAGAGTTTCTCCACAGGGGGAGCGCAGGCTCCCTCTTTGCTATACTGTGCCCGTCTTATCAGCTTTAAGGATGGATTATGCAGCTTCGACTTGCCTCATGGAATGTCAACGGGATCCGTGCCGTCTCCAAAAAAGACGACTGGAAGTGGTTTGAAAACAGCACCTATGATGTCATCGCCTTTCAGGAGACCAAGGCAGCGGTCGAACAGCTGCCTGAAAGTCTCACCCATAAGGAAGGCTACAGCTCCTACTTCGCCTCGAGCGTCGTCAAAAAGGGCTACTCCGGCACCGCCGTCTTCAGCCGCCGTGAGCCTATAGCCTCCGAGATAGAGCTGCCCGATCCCGCCTTCCAGGGCGAGGGGCGCATGGTGCACCTGGAGTTTCCCGAGTTTCATTTCTTTAACGGCTATTTCCCCAACGGCGGCGCTCCCGTAACCGATGAAAACGGCAATGAGGTGCCCGGGGAGTTCTTACGCGTTCCCTATAAAATGGGCTTTTTTGAAAGCTTCTTTAAGTACGCCGAGGAATTAAGAAAGAACAAGCCCATCGTGGTGTGCGGCGATTTCAATATCGCCCATGAGGCCATTGATCTGGCCCGTCCCAAACAGAACGTTAAGAACACCGGCTTCCTGCCTTTAGAGCGGGAGTTTTTAGATCGCTTCGTGGCCGCGGGCTATGTCGATACTTTCCGCTTAAAGCACCCCGGCGAAGAAGGCCATTACACGTGGTGGTCGTATAAGACCCGCGCCAGGGCCACGAACGTAGGGTGGCGCATTGACTATTTCTTTGTCTCCGAGGAATTAGTCCCCCACATTGCTGACGCATATATTGAAAAGGACGTTTACGGAAGCGATCACTGTCCTATCGGTCTCGTGCTCGATTTTTAGCCCTTATCCGGTGCGGCTTCAGGGCCGCGCCTTAATTTTGTGCACTAAAAAAGTGCTTTTCCCCTTCACTGCACCCCGGCAGTTCCGTCCGGGCTTGCCAAAGCACCCCCGTTTACTATAATTCCCATAAGTCCCGCTTAGCGGGGAGAGTTAATTTAATCAAAGGTGACAGTGTGAATAACAGACTTGAGGCCGGCCCTAGCAGCCTTGCCATAACTAACCATCCGTGCGTTTCTTTACACTCCGTGGACAGCGTCCGCGCTTTCTTTACCTTTAATTATTTTAGCTTTAGCTATTGGTATTTTGCTTAATAAGAGGCGGTTTTATGAACCTGTATAACGAAAGAATGATTCCCATGCCGCCCTCATCGCGACAGGGTATCGTAGACACCAACATCGTGGGAGTTTATCAGTTGTTACCTCCGGTTGCGATTATTGAAAAGTTCCCCACCACGGAATACACAGATAACCTGGTGGTGAGCACCCGTCAGGCCGTAAGCGATATTATTCATGGCCGCGGCGATGACCGTCTGGTAGTGATTACCGGACCGTGTTCCATTCATGATCCCAAGGCGGCTTTAGAGTACGCCTCGCGTCTTTTACCCTTAAAGAACAAGTACCGCGATCAGCTGCTTATCATCATGCGCGTGTACTTTGAAAAGCCCCGTACCACCGTAGGCTGGAAGGGCCTTATCAACGATCCCAATCTCGACAACTCGTATGACATCAATAATGGCATGCGCATTGCCCGTCAGCTCCTGTTAGAGATCAACAAGCTCGGCATCCCCGCAGCCACCGAGTTCCTCGACATGATCACGCCGCAGTACATTGACGAGCTCATCTCGTGGGGAGCCATCGGTGCCCGCACCACCGAGTCCCAGGTGCACCGTCAGTTAGTCTCGGGCATGTCCTGCCCCATCGGCTTTAAGAACGCCACCGACGGCTCGGTCAAGATCGCCATTGACGCCTGCGTCTCCGCGCAGCACGAGCACACCTTCATGACCGTCACCAAGATGGGTCAGGTCGCCATTGCGCACACTAAGGGCAATCACGACTGCCACATCATCCTGCGCGGCGGCAAGCTGCCCAATTACAGCGCCGCCGACGTCAATGCCGCCTGTGAGATGCTTGAGAAAGCCCACGAGGAGCCCCGTCTCATGATTGACTTCTCGCACGCCAACAGCTCCAAGCAGTTTAAGAAGCAGGTCGAGGTCTGTGAGGATGTCGCCGCTCAGGTCGCCGCCGGCGACAGCCGGATCTGCGGTGTCATGGTCGAGTCGAATCTCGTCGAGGGACGTCAGGATCTGCCCGATGACTTAAGCGCTTTGGTCTACGGTCAGTCCATTACCGACGCCTGCGTGGGCTTTGAGGATACCGAGCGCATCCTCGAGATATTGAATAACGCTGTCCTCGAGCGCCGTAAGGCGTTAAAGGCACAGTAACCGCTTTTTTAAGGGAAGGGGGCCGCGGCCCCCTTCCGTCTTTACGGAGAGGACTTTCTATGCATCCCCTGTCTCTTGAAAAGAACAAGATCCGCATCCTTTTACTCGAGGGAGTGGATCCCAGTGCCGTCACCACCCTGGAAAAGGCCGGTTACACCAGCGTTGAGTACCAGAAAAAGGCCCTCGACGGTGATGAGCTTTTAGAGCAGATCGCCAATGTGCACTTTATCGGTATCCGCTCGCGTACCCACTTAACCCGTGAGGTGCTCGTTCACGCCAAAAAGCTCATCGGTATCGGCTGCTTCTGCATCGGCACCAATCAGGTCGATTTAAAGGCCGCCGCTGAGCTCGGTATCCCCGTCTTCAACGCCCCCTTCTCCAACACCCGCTCGGTCGCAGAACTCGTCACCGGTGAGTACCTGCAGCTTCTGCGCGACGTGCCGGCCCGCAACGCCCTTCTGCACCGCGGCGGCTGGAAGAAGGCCGCCTCCGGCTGTTTTGAGGCCCGCGGCAAGACCATCGGTATCATAGGTTACGGCCACATCGGCACCCAGGTCGGCATCATCGCCGAGAGCCTCGGCCTTAACGTCATCTTCTACGACATTGAGCACAAACTCTCTCTGGGCAACGCCCATCAGGTAGAGACTTTAGACGAGCTTTTAGAACGCTCGCACATTATCACGCTCCATGTCCCCGAGACTGAGCTCACTAAGGGCATGATTGACGCCCCGCAGTTTGCGAAGATGCGCGATCACGTGGTCTTCCTCAACGCTTCCCGCGGCACCGTGGTCAATATTGACGCCCTGGCGGTTGCCCTGCGCTCTGGCAAGGTAGCGGGTGCTGCCGTCGACGTCTTCCCCAGAGAGCCCGCGGCCAACGGTGAGGAGTTCCTGTCTCCGCTACGTGACTTTGACAACGTCATTCTCACCCCGCATATCGGTGCTTCCACCGAGGAGGCCCAGTGCAATATCGGTATCGAGGTGGCCCAGAAGCTCGCTCTTTACTCGGACAACGGCTCCACTCTCACCGCGGTGAACTTCCCCGAGGTGTCGCTGCCTGAAAAGCGCGAGGGCGTGTCCCGTCTCCTCCACATCCACACCAACGTTCCCGGCATCATGCGTCAGGTCAACGAGATTTTCGCTAAAAAGAACATCAACGTGGCTGCGCAGTACCTGCAGACCACCGAAAACGTCGGTTACGTGGTCATGGACGTCCATTCGGATAAGCCGGAGGAATTAGTCCCGCTCCTGCGCGAGATCAACGGTACCTTAAAGTGCCGCATTCTCTATTAAACGGCTGAAAGAGGGGAAAGCGCATGCCCCTCTTTAAGGAATGCATGGCCCCCGTCACGGGGGCTTTCTTTAGCTGAGAAGCCTTGAGCTCTGATGCCGGGCGCGGTGCTGAGAAAGCCGGCCTGATCGTCAGATACTGCATTAAGGCGGGTTTACGGCCTTAAATCCTCAGCGCTCTGTACCACTTGCCGAGGCGTGAGGTACTCTTCAGTCGAACCCGTAAACTTAAAAGCATGGAGAGCGTTTCCGGGCTTAACTAAGAGCGTCCTGCTGCCATCCTGATCCGTCTCCTTAAGCAGGATCCGCTGCCCAGTGCCGTCCCTGAGTTCTATGAGCACCGTGCCGCTGGGGTCTGTTTTTAAGATCTTCACGGGAACGGGATCGGAGTTCACGGCTCCTACAAAGGGCAGGCCTTCTGCAAGCTGCACCACGAATTTAACTTCGCGGCCTAAAAAATCCTTTGATAGCCACAGTCCTGAAACGTAGGCTTCAGGAGTGTCCGGAAATTCCAGCATATCTTCTGGAATATAGCCTTCATCCTCAGGCGTATAGGTTCCAAAATCATAAATGCCGGCCTGGGCGCTTACGCTGAGGCACAGGGCTGCACTCAGAGCACCAACCGTTTGTAACTTCATAGAAATACCTCCGCTTTCTAAAGGGCATTATACTTCAGGTCATTCTGAAGGGGAGAGCGGGAGCCTGATGCAGGTCAGAGCTGCCCGGCAGTCCCCGGACGTAAACCATGACGCACCTCCTGTCTTAAGCGGAGGTACGATAACATGGCGGGGAAAGTAAGCCTCTGAAAAAGGCTCACCCGGCGCTGATGTGAGCGTATCACATGCACAAATCCGGCAAATAAGCGCTTTTTGTGTGCGTTTTTGGCTCTATGTCACTGATTTAGCATCATTTTCGCGCCTATAATCCTGACCGTGCGCATTTTGAGGGCTTTTAAGCGGCGCTCTTACGTGACCGCTGTCTAAAAGTTGCTCTTATCTCTTTATAAATCTGCGCTTAAGACCGTTAAGGATAGGTGACCGTAAGGTTTAAACCGTGCAGGGAGCGGTGAAACCGCTCAGGAGTGCTCAATGTTAAAACGGCTTGTGGCCGCGCTTGGCGTTATGCTGCTGATGTCAGGTTCCGTGCAGGCTCTGCCCATGGACGGCGTGACCCTCAGAATTTCCATGGGGCCGCAGTTAGCTCCCATTTCCTTTATTCAGGAGGATTTCACGCACCCGCATGGCCTGGATGTCGATATCATGGACGAGCTTTCTAAGCGCTTAGGCTTTAAGCTTTACGAGGATCGCTATTTTATCCTCGACCGGGCCACCTCCATCGAGTTTCTTAAGGCAGACAAGCTCGACATCATTTCGGGCGGTCTCTCGGCCACCGAAGAGCGCCGTCAGATCATGGACTTTTCTGACGTTTACTACCGCACGGGACTGGGCTTCCTTTACTGCAGGAGCTTCCATGAAAAGCTTTCCTTAAGCGAGGCCAACGGCCTTAAGATTGCCGTTACGCGCAATTCACCGGCGCAGGCGTATTTAAGCTCTCTGGCGGGCGGCAAGTTTGAGCTGGTACCGATTGCCAATCTGACCTTAGGCTTTTTCATGGTCGCCTCAGGTCAGGTGGATGCCATTGTGCATGATTTTCCGCCCATCAGTTATTTTGCCAAGACCATGCCCGCCCTTAATTTAGCAGTGTCCCCGGAGCTCTTCTCTCTTGAGAACGGGCGCATCGCCCTGGGCTGGAGCAAGGACTTTAAATGGAAGGATGAGTTTAACCGCGGCTTGCAGAGCCTTGTCAGAGATGGCACTATGACTAAACTCATTGTAAAGTGGATCCGTAATAACGGTAAGGTTCCTCAGGCGTAACCGGATTTAAGGTCAGGGTGTGGTGCCCCGTCCTTTAAGGAACGAAAGGTGTAACTTATGAAATTTTTTACCAATCTCAAACTTAAGGCACGGCTGATGCTGGGCTTTGGCATCGTCATCGTCATGTCGCTGCTCATCTCCGCTATCGCGGTGCGTTCGCTGCACGCCAGCACCGTGGTCGCCGAGGGGGTCAACCATACCATCACGGTGCGCTTCACGCGCTTAAGCGCCTCCTCCACGCAGTCTAACACTGCCAACAACGCTATGGCCCTCTACCTGAGCCCCGGCGAGCAGACTCCCGAGAACCTTCAGGCCGTTGAGGATTCCCTGAAGCTGGCCATTGAGTACGCCAACGCTCTTGACGCCAACCGCTTCCCCAACGAGGTGCCCAAGCTCCGTGAGCTTATCGCCAGGTACGCCGAGTACTACAACAGCACCATTGTTCCCCTGGTCGAGGCCGGCAAGCCCTTTGACGCCTTAGCCTTCTATTTAGGCGAAATGCAGCCTATGGCCACTGAGTCCTCCGAAATTCACGCCGCCATCACCAGGGAGATGATGACCGCGATGGGGCATGACACCGCTTCCCTTGAGGATTCAGCCTCCACTTATCTTGTGGTCGGTATGGGCATTGGCGTGGTGCTCTTGGGCTTCCTCGTCGCCCATCTCTTTACCTCCTATATCACCCGTGAGCTCAAGGAGCAGTGCGCTATTGCCGAAACCATCGCCTCCAACGATCTCACTGTGGAAATCAGCGCCCATGGCAATGATGAAATCGGTCAGCTGGCCCGTTCCATGCTCAAGATGCGCGACGATCTCAATGCCTCAATGCGCATGGTGATGGAAACAGCCGCAACTTTAAAGCAGGAGTTAGACGAGGTTACCGCTTCCTCTGATCGCATGGGCTCGAACGCCAAGTCCGTGGAGTCTCAGGCCATCACCGTGGCCGCCGCGGCTGACGAGATGGTCTCCACCACCCAGGATATTGCCCGTAACTGCGAGAACGCCGCCTCGCTGGCCGATCAGACCTCGCAGATCGCCAATGACGGTATGAACGTCGTCCGTAACACCGTGAACGACATCCGCGATCAGAGCGTGCGCACCAAGGAAGATTCCGATCGTGTCCAGGAACTCGCCAATCAGACCCAGCAGATCGGCTCTATCGTGAGCACTATTGAGGATATCGCCGCTCAGACCAACCTTCTCGCCCTCAACGCCGCCATTGAGGCCGCCCGCGCCGGTGAGGCCGGCCGCGGCTTCGCTGTGGTCGCCGATGCTGTGAGATCACTTGCCTCCCGCACCACACAGTCCACGCAGGAGATCTCGCACATGGTCTCCAAGATCCAGAACGATGCCAACGTTGCCACGCAGTCCATGGCCGCATCCGTGGAGAATATGGACGCGGTCGCGGGCCGCGCCGGAGAGGTGGAGACCAAGCTCACCGACGTTCTTGATCACGTCAACTCCGTGAACGGTCAGATCACGCAGATCGCCACCGCCGCAGAAGAGCAGACTACCGCCACCTCGGAGATCTCCTCGAATATGCAGAACATCTCCACCGCCTCACAGCAGGTCTCCACGGACTCCACCGAGGCCAATCAGGTGGTCGAGAGAGCCGTGGATGCCTTAAATGCGCTTTTGAGCAATCTCTCCAAGTTCAAGCTGCGCTGACACCTTTTCGTTTGCGGGGGCTAAGGCCCCCTCTAAGAGGCGGGGCAACCCGCCTTTTTCATGTGAGGACGCGGTGGCGCAACATCCTGCCTCCATGCATAGTGTAAGGCTGTCGCGGTCTCTGCACGGCATTGCCGCGCAGGCTTGCAACAGAAAGAGGGGCTAAAGTAGGGTACAATCTGAAGAGGTGGCTAATTTGCGCAAGGGGGCATTGTGACAAGTTTTAAATTTCCGTGGCCGGCGCTGTGTCTTAGCCTTGGGCTTATCCTTGCGGCGGGCGCTGAGGCCGTGGAGCAGTCCGGCTGGAACGTCTCTCAGACCGGTACCTGGACTCTGCCTGAGCACGGCGATTACGTCACGGGCAAGGGCTCGCCCTCGCGTTTGTTAAGGGTGGACGAGGCTGTCCCTCATCACAAGGCCTCCATGGTGCTGCGTCCTTCCATCACCACGCGCCTTACCTTCGCGCTCTCCTGCGTGCTGC
>DVOQ01000022.1 GCA_018713485.1 Candidatus Avisuccinivibrio pullicola | reverse complement strand
CAGAAATGGCATTAGAATGCGGTTTAAAGTAGAATAAGGGGAGGAATTAAGGAAGATGAAAGAGGCAGATTGGCTTGGATAACCCGGACTAAGAAGCCTCAGTTAGTCCGAGTAATTGGGAAACTTTTAATCAAGATGCTTTAGAAAAGATGTTTTCAGAGCACACAATTATTAAATAATGGGGTCAGGGATCCCCGTTTCAGGAGTTTATTATGGAGAAATCAGTTCTGGCTTTAGCCGTGGCCGCTGCCGCGCTGACTGCCTCCTCCTCCTTAGTTTCCGTCGCCACCGTCTATGACAAGGACGGCACTTCGGTTGCCGTGTACGGCCGTGTCGATGCCACCTTCTTCTCCGAGGATTCGGGACAGCAGGGGCAGACCGCCGCTAACGACGCCAACCTCAATGCCGAGAGCCGTTTAGGCTTTGACTTCCGCTCCGAGCTCTCTCCGTGGGCGACCGCCTTTGCCAAGGTCGAGTGGCAGAACGCCGACGACGACAAGAACAATAACTTCAATGCCCGTTACACCTGGGTGGGCGTGGACTTCGGTCAGTTCGGCGCCATCAAGGCCGGTAAGTTCGAGGATGCCGTGAAGTACGTCATTGCTCCCACCGATATCTTCGAGGACTGGGGCTGCGTGGGCCAGATGGGCAACGATGACCGCCGTGACGGCATGTTCGCTTACAGTTGGTCCGGATACGGTGTGGACGTCAATCTCACCTATGGCCTTCCAAGGACGGTCAGCAGGTGGACGGCGCCTGGTTTGGCGACTATGAGGAGGACAGCAATGACAGAGCTGAGAACAGCGGCCGTGAGTTAGTGGATATTTCTTCAGCCTATGCCGTTTCCGTGGGCTATACCTTCCCTGAGGTGCTCTTCGGACCCATCTCCGTCAAGTTAGGCTACGGCGGGGCACAGTTCCAGGATACCGATGACGGTGAGGCAGGTTACGGTGATTATCCTAACAATATTTACGATTCCTACAATCAGTGGGCTGCTTCCGTGAGCTGGGGCAATCTCTCCGATGGCCTCTACTTAGCCGTGATGGGCAATGCCCGCGACTTTGACGTTCGTGAAGGCAAGCACTTTAATGGCGGTGCTTTTGATGATGTTGCCATTGATGATTACACCGTGACCGGTGTCGAGGCCGTCATCTCTTACTGCTTTGCCAACGGCGTGCAGTTAATGACCGGCTGGGAATGGATGAACATGGATATGGACGGTGCGAACGCTCCTGACGAGGACGCCTTCGTGGTGCCCGTGAACGCCCGCTGGCAGATTAACCCCAACTTCAGGATCTGGGTTGAGGCCGCCTTTGACGCCGGCACCGACGATGACTTTGCAGATGCCACCAATAACGTCAACGCCCGCTATGCCGAGAACATCTATCAGGTGGGTGCCCGTTACACCTTCTAAGCGGACTGTCCTTCAGGGACTTAAAGGTTAAGCTAAAAGAGACTTCAGGGGGGCTTAGGCCCCCCTTTCTGTGTGCGCGATCGCGGCACGATCCAGTGCCGCACTCAGCTCCGCAATCCTGCCCGCGCCGTGTCCCGTGGCAAGGATCGCCACACGCTTACCTGTAAATTCACTGACGTCAGGCGCAGTCAGGTCCCTGCAGTCAATGCCGAGGGGTTCTATAAGCTCGCGCAGCGTCCGTGTCTCTGCGGCAGTTTTCGCGCCTTTTTCTCTGAACATATAAACCGCACTGACGCCCTCCATGGTGATCGCCGCCACTTTCTCGTCAAGCGAGAGCGCGGGATGCAGGAGTACGGTAAGGGGCTGCTGCCAGGTAAGTTTCCGCGCGGTGATCCGGGCGCGGGTGTGAGGCAGAAGGAGTTCCGGGCGCGCGTAGAGACAGGCGTAGTCCGGATGGCGGTTCATGGCCTTGAGGATGAGGGCATCACCCGCAAGGGCGGTAAGCGGCGTCAGGATCCTGCGCAGCGCCGCACATTCTTCCTTGGTACCCAGGTTAAGCCCCGCCTTAAAGTAATTTAAGAGCTCCACGGAGGTCTCCTCTCCCTCTCCGCTGAGGGCGATGATCTCCTGACGGACAAGATAGGGAAGATCGCCGCTTAGCGCGAAGCTGTACACGCCCTGCGGCGTGGGCACGAAGTGATAGCGTTCCTTAAAGAGCACAGGCGGCGGGACGCCTTCAGATAACGTGGTGGCTGGATCGCTGTGGCCCTCGGCAAGACGTTCCTTACGCACGATGGCGCTCAGATCCTCGCGGTAGGGTTTTTCCTCAAGGCACAGAAAAAGGAGCGCCGTGAGATCACTAAGGCTTAACACCGGCCCCATCAGCGCGAGCAGGTAAAGAAACGGGCGCATCCTCGCAGGCAGGGCGGGCGCGCGGCGTCCGTTAAAGGGCATGGCAGGACCGGGGGCTTAGGGCCACGGGGATCTGTTTAGGCGAAGGGGGCACGGGGCTCGACGCTCTCGCACCATTCATTGGAGGTGTTCTCGCCCGGCACTTCCACCGCTAAGTGCGAGAACCACGAGTCCTTAGCCGCACCGTGCCAGTGCTTGACCTCAGGCGGAATGACGATGACGGTACCCGGCGTCATCTCCACGGGCCCCTTGCCCCATTCCTGATACCAGCCGCGGCCGGCGACGCAGAGGAGGATCTGCCCGCCGCCCTTAGTGGCGTGATGGATATGCCAGTGATTGCGGCAGCCTGGCTCAAAGGTGACGTTTGCGACATGAACGTTCGCGTTGCCCGAAAGGGTCTTCAGGTAGGACTGTCCGTCAAAGTACTGCGCGTAGGCGGTATTCTTCTCGCCGCGCTCAAAGAGATCATGAAATTCGCTCATATTTCACCTCATAAATAGTGGTTAAGGCGATTGTAGGCTCACGCCTTCCCTCTTGCAATGCGCAGTCGGGCATGAAAAAAAGGGACCCCGGCGCGTTTTTCCCGTAGCTACGCGCTTTATGCCGGAGAGAGCTGAAACCCGTGAGAAAATCAGGCCAGAGATTGACGCTTTTTGACAGGTTCTAGCCCTTACGGGATACGTGCTTCTCATCGGCAAAGAGGAAATCCACGCCCTCGATCTTCTGCAGCTCCTCGCCTACCTTCAGATCGATATCCGTCTCGCTCCGGTCAGGCGGCAGATCCTGATTTACCGCGTAAAACTCCTGATTAAAGGGCAGGCTCACCTTAAAGGCCCTGCTGAGTTCCGCGGCGTTACGCATCGGTTTCTGTGCCTTCACGCCGAAGATGGCGCACAGCTTTCTTACCGTGAGAAGTGACGCATCGTCCTCTCCGCTCCCGTAGCGCCCGAAGGCCTTATTCACCTTCACGAAGCCCTTTTCGGGATAGGCGCTGTCAGCGTAGCGCAGGATGGTTCCCTCGTAGAGCACGGTCAGGATCTGCTCCTTGGGCACCTGATAGCCCGCTCCCGCCACCGTGAGAAAGAACTGTGAGCGGATGAGATAGGACAGTGACTTTAAAACCACCTTGGGGTTGGGACTGTGCTTGAGCATCTGCGTGCGGTTTTTCACCTTGTCGGCCACCTTCTTATTGACGAAGGTTAAAAGCTCCGGCTCGATAAGCTGCAGCGTATCGAGCGTCCTTTCCACGCAGGCTTCGTCGATGTCGGAAAAATCAAAGATACAGCGCCGGCGGCTTAAATCCTTTAAGTCCAGCGGATCGCTTAACTTGTGATCGACATTGAAGAAGCAGATGCAGAACACGGCCTTGTCAAGGCTGAAGTCTAACTGGAAAAGTTCACTCTTTTTAGCAAAAAAACGCGGCAGGCCCAGCTTTTCATACACGATACGGAACACGGCGGCCCCGTAATTGAGTTCATGGCTGTTCGTGACCACCGTCCGCACGTCATGCGCACTGCTGCGCAGAGATTTTCCGTCACGCGAAATATAAGCCATGCTATCTTGCCCAATTCAAGAATCAATGGTGAATGTGTCTAAGTTACGGCAGTTAGCCATCCCGCTCCCATATTGAGATGCCACCGAACTTATTTTCCCTTATTTTACACGGGCTTAAGTGCTCATGCAAATCTCCGGTTCACAAATCCGTACTCTGGAAAGGAGAGAGAGGATAAGAACGGCGCGATAGCAGTGTTCTTCACTTAGCAGCTAAAAGATAGTATTCTGTACGGGATTTAGGACCTCAGGAAAACTGCCATGCGGATCCTGCCGTGCAGGTTCAGAGCCTGTCACTGCCTTCCACTGCAACGCTCTCTGCCACGTTACGTGTACGCTGTCGCGGTTTTCTGCGTTAGGTCCGGGTCATATTGTAAGTACTTAAACCTAAGACTTAATTCAGGAGGAAACATGAGTGACGATTTTAATCCTGTTTCAGAGGCTCAGTTTGAGGAGTGGAGACACGGTTTTGAAGACGGCTTCAGCAGCGCCTTTATCCGCGGGGACAGATATAGTGAAAGAGAGCGGCTTCAGTGCTGCATCCTCGAGGTTCTGCTCGTGCGCTTTGGCGATCCGGCCTTCAGCTGTGCTCCCGTTATCGCAGAGGAGCACGATGTGTGGCATCTTGAGGAGCTGTTTAAAGAGGCTCTCCAAACCTTCAGCCTGACCACGTTCAAAGTATTATTAAGCCGCCATGCTGACGCAAGGCCGGGGAGTGACGGTACTGCGCCAGACGCAGAGTGCCGGAACGCGAAAGACCGTAAGCTTAGTTATGCGGAAAATTTTGGCTCAGGTTTTGAAGAAGGGTTCTCTGAAGGGGGCTGCGAAGTTCTGCAGAAATGTCTGGAGAACTTTCTCAGCCTTCGTTTTGGTGAGGAGGCTCAGGTTTTACTGCCCCCGTTAAGGCGGATCACGGATTATCTGACGTTCCGTGCTCTGTTTAATAAAATTCTCGAAGACATAACTCTGGAGAGGTTCACAAGCCTGCTTCACTATGTGGAGGAGGGGATGAATACTAAGGAGCAGACGGAGGCGGCACTCTTAATTAAGAAAGACTAAGACAGCGAAGGCGGCCGGAGCCGCCTTCCTTACCATCTGCAGAGCGCTTTAGATTTCCTCGGCGGATTTCTGCGCGCGGCCGGTGTAGGTCTCCGGAGTGAGCTCACGGAGGTGAGCCTTGGCCTCCTCGGGAATGTCGAGGGTCTCAAGGAAAGTTAACATGGTCTCGCGGGTCACGGCCTTGCCGCGGGTGAGTTCCTTTAACTTCTCGTAGGGATTGGCGATACCGTAACGGCGCATCACGGTCTGATAGGGCTCGGCTAAAACCTCCCAGTTGTGGTCCAGTTCGTCGCGCACGTGGGCCTCGTTTGCCTGGAGCTTGCCGATACCCTTTAAGGTGGACTTGAAGGCGAGGATAGCGTAGCCAATCGCGACGCCTAAGTTACGCAGCACCGTGGAATCGGTGAGATCGCGCTGGAAGCGGGAGATGGGAAGCTTCTGCGCTAAGTGCGACAGCAGGGCGTTGGAAAGGCCTAAATTGCCCTCGGAGTTTTCAAAGTCGATGGGGTTGACCTTGTGGGGCATGGTGGAGGAACCGATCTCGCCGGCGATGGTCTTCTGCGTGAAGGTGCCGTAGGAAATGTAGCCCCAGATGTCACGGTCAAAGTCCATGACGATGGTGTTAAAGCGGCGCAGGGCGTCAAAGAGCTCGGCGATGTAGTCGTGCGGCTCGATCTGCGTGGTGTAGGGATTGAAGCTAAGACCTAAGTCCTCCTCAAAACGCTTCGAGAAAGCGTACCAGTCTACGTCGGGATAGGCGCTTAAGTGGGCGTTGAAGTTACCTACGGCACCGTTCATCTTGCCTAAGATGGAGACGGAGGCGAGCTCCTCGCGCTGACGGGACAGGCGGTAGGCGACGTTGGCCATTTCCTTGCCTAGGGTGGTGGGGGAGGCCGGCTGACCGTGGGTGCGGGCCATAAGGGGCAGGGCAGCGTAACGGTGAGCGAGCTCCTTAATGGCGGAGATGATCTCGTCCATGACGGGGAGCAGAACCTCTTCACGGGCGGTCTTAAGCATGAGGGCATGGGAATTGTTGTTGATGTCCTCGGAGGTGCAGGCGAAGTGGATGAACTCGCGGACGGCCTCGAGCTCGGGATTACCCTTTACCTTGTCCTTGAGGAAATACTCGACGGCTTTGACGTCATGGTTGGTGACGGCCTCGCGGCGCTTGATGTCCTCGGCGTCCTCAAGGGAGAAATTATCCATGACGGAGTCGATGAAGGCCACGGTCTCGGGGGAGAAGGCGGGGACTTCCGGAATACCGCCGCAGGCGGAGAGATGCTTGAGCCACGTGAGCTCGACGCGGACGCGGAAGCGCATCAGACCGTACTCGGAGAAAATATCCTGAAGATCACTGACCTTGGAGGCGTAACGGCCATCTAAAGGAGAAATGGCCTTGAGCGGGGAAATTTGCATGATTACCTCGGGTTAAACCGCACCCTGACGGGCACATTCAACGATTGCCTTGCGGCGGAAAATAAGAAAACGGCGGCGGCCGCCCACCTGACGCCACAGTACCACGGCGCGGATGGCGGCAAGGAGGAGCGCGCGGATCATCTCCTGATTCTGCTCCTGCATGAGATGGGTCTGCTCCCCGTAGATGATGAGACGGGGGAAATTGCTGCTGATAAGACTCTCGTAAAGCGAGGAGAACTGACGGATGCAGGTGGGATCGAGGACGTGATCGGGATTGCCCGACTCGTAATCGGGATAGCGGGTGAGCATGGCATCACGCAGGGCGTCAATCTGCACGCCGAGGCGGTTAAAGACGTCACTGTCGCGCTCGATGGCAAGCTCCAGTCCCACGATCTTGAAAGCCATCTTGGAAACCTCGATGGTCTCGGAGGTTTTGACGCTGCCCGCGCCGCCCATGCCCTCGACGAGGGTCTCAAAACCGTTCTTAAGTCCCGCGGGGGCGTAGATGTCGTCCACGGTGCGGGGATTGGTGATGATGAGACCGCGGATTAAGGTGGTGCAGGCGTAGGGGTCAACGTAACCGGTGCGCGCCACGCGGTTGATCTGATGGCAGGCCTGATACAGGGCCGCGAGGGCAATGGTTTCAGAACGGATATCGGGCATGACTACTCCTTTAGGGCCTTGACGATGACAGCGCCTCCGAGGCACTCCTCACCTGCATAAAATACCACAGACTGACCGGGCGCGACGGCCGCCGTGGGCTTTTCAAAACGCACCGTGACCTTATCGCCCTCTAAAAACAGGGTGCAGGGCACGTCGGGCTGGCGGTAGCGGATCTTGCAGGTAAGCTTTAAGGGCGTTTCCGGCCTGTGCGTGAGAAAGGTGGGGGCCGTGGCCTCAAGCCCCATGGCGTAAAGCGCGGGATGATCGTGGCCCTGCGCGATAATGAGGCGGTTGTTCACTAAATCCTTGCCCACCACGTACCAGGCCTCGCCCGAGCCTTCCCTGCGTCCGCCCACGTGCAGGCCCTTTCTCTGACCGATGGTGGCGAACATGAGGCCGTCATGCTCTCCCACCACCTCGCCGTCCACGGTGACGATTTCGCCCTTTTTAGCAGGCAGATAGTGTTCTAAAAACTCGTGAAAGCGCTTTTCGCCGATAAAGCAGATCCCCGTCGAGTCCTTCTTGCGCGCCGTGGCCAGATTTAACTTCGCGGCCAGCTCACGGACCTGACTCTTTAGCATATTGCCCACGGGAAAGAGCACGCGCGGCAGCACCGAGCCGTGAATGGCGTGCAGGAAGTAAGTCTGATCCTTGCCCGTATCGGCCGAGCGCAGTAAATGGGTATAGCCGTCGGGGGCGTTAAAGGAGCGGCAGGCGTAATGGCCCGTGGCGATGTAATCGGCCTTCAGCACCTTCGTGGCGTAATCAAAGAAGGCGCGGAACTTGATTTCCTTATTGCAGAGAATATCAGGATTGGGGGTGCGCCCCGCGGCGTATTCACTGAGGAAGTTCTCAAACACCCTGTCCCAGTACTCGGCGGCGAAATTGATGGTTTTAAGCTCGATACCGAGTCTGTCGCAGACCTTCTGCGCGTCCTCGCGATCCTGAGCGGCCGCGCAGTAAGAGGGGGTATCATCCTCTTCCCAGTTTTTCATGAAGAGGGCGGTGACACGCATCCCGCGCTCTTTTAAAAGCGCGGCGCTCACCGAGGAGTCCACGCCCCCCGAGAGACCTAAGACCACGCTCTTGCCGCTTAAATCCGGCCCTTCCTTATCCCACGCGTTTAAGACACTCTCCGTCATGGATTCTCCTAAGGCACCACCTTAGTGATGAGACTTAAGGGCAGACGCTGACCTTTTAAATAATCGTTCATGCACAGTCCCACAAGGCGCGTGCGCCACTGCGCCTTGTTCGCGAAAATCTCGTCGGCCGTATACCATTTTGCCCCGAGGATCTCCCCGTCCGGGTCATGGGGCTTAAACGCCTGCGGAACGGCACCTTTAATGGTGGCAGCAAAGCAGAAACGGTAAATGGTCTCGTAATCCTTGACGTAATCGTAAATACCCGTGAGCGCGGTGAGTTCCACCTCACAGCCCGTCTCCTCGCGCCCCTCGCGCACGGCTGCCTCGAGGATGCTTTCCTTGGCGTCAATATGTCCCGAGGGCATGCCAAAGACTACTTTTCCGTACTCGTCGTATTCCTCAACCATGAGATAGCGTCCGTCGTGCTCAATAATGAGCGCCACGGTGGCAAAAGGCTTGAAACGTGCCATGATGACTTCTTACTTTAAGCGTCAGGGAAAAAAACACAGATCAGGGATAAAAACCGCGCCGATTATAGCAGGGCGGGGCCTGTCTGAAAAGGGAAAACGGCCCCTTTCCCCGCAAGGCCCGGAGATCTGGCGCGGCAGTGACGCTATGCTCCCTTATCCCCTGAGAGACGGTGTGAAGAGGACGGCCCCGGGCTTTTTCCCGGGGTGTGCACCTTAACGGTGCGCCGGGGCTTTTAAATCGCCCGCTTCCGGGCAGTAGCGGCGCGCTTTTAGCTAGAATAGGGGCGGTTTTTCTGAGGAGAATTGCATGACTAGTGAAAGCAAGGTCGTCATCCCCGCTGAGGGCACGGCCATTACCTATGATGCAGCGGGCCGGATGTGCGTCCCCGACTGCCCCGTCATTCCCTTTATCCGCGGCGACGGGATCGGCGCGGACATCACTCCTGTGATGCGTGACGTGGTGGACGCCGCCGTTGCCAAAGCCTATGGCGGCAAAAAGAAAATCGCGTGGATGGAGATCTTCGCCGGCGGCCGCAGCACCGAGGTTTACGGTGAGGGCGTGTGGCTTCCCGATGAGACCGTCGATTTCATCCGTAATTATCACGTCGCCATCAAGGGACCGCTCACTACTCCCGTGGGAGGCGGGATCCGTTCCATCAATGTCACGCTGCGCCAGACCCTAGATCTCTACATCTGTCTGCGTCCCGTGCGTTACTTCAAGGGCGTGCCTTCGCCCGTGAAGCATCCTGAGCTTACCGACACCGTCATCTTCCGTGAAAACACCGAGGACATTTATGCCGGTATCGAGTGGGCCGCCGACACCCCCGAGGCCGCAAAAGTCATCGACTTTATCGAAAACACCATGGGGGTTAAGAAGATCCGCTTCCCAGAGCATTGCGGTATCGGCGTCAAGCCCGTCTCGCGTGACGGTTCCGAGCGTCTTATCCGTGCCGCCTTGCAGTACGCCGTCGATCATGACCGTAAGTCCGTAACCCTGGTGCATAAGGGCAACATCATGAAGTTCACCGAGGGTGCCTTCAAGAATTACGGCTATGCCCTGGCTGAGCGCGAGTTCGGTGCGGTTAAGGATGAGAAGGGCAGAGTGACCTTTAAGAACCCCGTCACCGGCCGCGAGATCACGGTTAAGGACTGCATCGCCGACGCCTTCTTACAGAACATCCTGCTCTATCCTGCCGATTACGACGTGGTCGCCGCCTGCAATTTAAACGGCGATTACATTTCCGACGCACTGGCCGCGCAGGTGGGCGGTATCGGCATTGCTCCCGGGGCCAACATCGGCGCTGACTGCGCCATCTTCGAGGCCACCCACGGCACTGCTCCCACCATTGCTGGTACCGGTAAGGCCAATCCCGGCTCCATCATTCTCTCCGCCGAGATGATGCTCCGTCATTTAGGCTGGGAAGAGGCGGCGGATCTTATCGTCAGCGCCATGGAACAGGCCATTTCCTCGCGTCAGGTCACCGCCGATTTCGCCTCCCAGATGGAAAACGCCACCGAGGTTTCCACTGAGGAGTTCGGCAGGGTCCTTGTCAGCTGCCTTTAGTCAAAGGCCCGTGCTGCAGATCTCCCCGGCTCTCACGGGGGGATCTCCGGCGCTATAATATTTAAGGTCTGAGCAGGAGAGAGTTCCTGCCCGCTTTGTTTTGGTTTGTCTCGAGTCACCAACACCTATGGAAGCCAGCAAATACATTCTTTCCAACATTCAGCCAGGTGAAAAGCTCCTGCGTGTCCTCTCCTCAAGCAAGGGCCTTTTTACCGGTTGGTTTCAGGATGTCCCCGATGTCGCCCTTACCGATCAGCGCGTTTTCGGCCGCAACGCGGATGGTAAGTCCCACAGTTTTCCGGCCAGTAAAATCAAGAACGTCGAGGTGCGTCCTGACAAGGGTCTGCTGGGCCGTGAGAAATCCACCGGCTCTGTAGCCATCATCGGACCTTATAACCGCGAGCTGATCTATAGATCCGAGAACATGACCGCCGATCGCGACTTCATCATGAAGGCGCTCAGGCTTAAGTTTAACTAGTGCCCTGAAGACGGCCCGCGCCTGTATCCCGGCGTGGGCAGTCCTTCCTTATTCGGTACTGCCTGAGTTCAGGGCATCTTTATTCATTAAGTTCTTTTCTCGAGGGTTAACTCCGTTATGGAGTCAGCTCTTAGGTGTTTTTAACCCTGGTGCTATGAGGCTCGGGTGCCGCCTTGCCGCAATTAACAGTCATGAATTATCAAGGGAAAGAAAGCTGCGGAGACGACTTGTGGGGTCAGAAGGAACTTGTGGGGTGGAACTTGTGGGGTGAAAGTCAGGCAGACAGAAAATACGCAGGGTTGATTTATAAAAAATTCTTTAATAATCAATAGAATATTAATTAGAGAAGATGAACTTGTGGGGTCACTTTGGACATGGATGCTGGGTGGCTTATTAGATGAAATTAAGCGGGGGACTTTATATAAACGGGCCGCGAAAAGGGGGTGACTAAAAAGGTCACCCCCGATTTTTTGTCCGGGGAAACGGAAAATTTTGCAATTCAGTATGTTTTTGCAAAATATTTTCTTTTTATTTCAGTTAATTACTTGTAAATTTTAGCTGTTTTTGCTATAATTCACCCATAGTCAGCGCAGACTATCCGGAGGTGAGTATGGCCAAACCCGTCTTCAGACAGTACCGGCAGCATGAAACCATGGTTCTGCCTCCCGGCCCTGGCGACTTCATTGATGAGAACCATCCCTGCCGCATCGTCAGCGACGTTATCGACCGTCTCGATCTTTCAAAGTCAGAGGCCACCTGCAAGGGCGGAGGTGCCAGCAGCTATGATCCTCTCATGCTGCTCAGGGTCATCGTCTACGCCTGTCCCGTCAATGTCTGTTCCGGCCGGCAGATTGCGAGGCTGCTTAAGGAAAGCGTGGTCTTCATGTGGCTCCCGGGCATGAGCTTCCCCGACTTCAGGACCATCAGCCTCTTCAGAAGCAGGCGACCGGGCAACGGTGTCTTTGACGGTATCTTCGCCGAGGT
>DVOQ01000021.1 GCA_018713485.1 Candidatus Avisuccinivibrio pullicola | reverse complement strand
TCATAGGGCTCAAGGCCGTGCAGGAAGAGCTCCTCCACGGTGGAGAGCAGCGTGCTTTTGCCGAAGCGGCGGGGACGGGTCAGGATGCGCGGCTGTTTGTTTCGGGCAAGTCTCTGCACGAAGGCAGTCTTGTCGACATAGACCAGACCGCTGCTGCGCAGTTCGGAAAAGGACTGGCAGGAAATCGGCAGTCTGTCTTGCAGTTCTTCAAAATCCGGCATAACGTTACCGCTGTGCTCTCAGGGAGGGGTAGGGGAAAAACCCGCTCATCGTTTCTTCCTCCTCTGCTTATTATAACTGTTACTTAAGCCGCTCTTTCTTTCCTGGACATTCCCCACGGTAACGCGTAATTCCTTAATCAGAGCGCGACGCTTATTCACGCGTACCTTAAGAAAACAGAGTGGTGTTCCCGAAATCCTTAAATATGGTGCTGATATTTTTGCCAATATAGGCCAGAAGTTCCCGTCTTTTTAGGGTGGGGAGCAGGTCACATCAAAATATCACGGTAAGTAACTGTCAAACGCAGGATGATACCGCCCCGTCCGCTTTTAAGGCAGGAGTGCAGATGGCAGCTCGGGCTGAGGCCTGGGTTAGAAGGGTGCCTCCAGGGGACCTAAAGGCAGGCGGGTTATGTCAAAGCGCTCAGTGGCCCTGGCAAGGAGCGCCTTACAGTTAAGTCCCTTAAGTCCGGCCGTGTCCTGACCTAAAAAGCTCAGCGCCGCAAGGAGGAGCTCTGCGGGAGGCAGTACCTCAAAGGCGGCCCTGGCGTGATTTTGCTTGGAGAGCTTGTCATGACCGTGAACCGCGAGGGGCAGATGCAGATAGGCAGGTTCCTTTAAACCCATGGCTCTGATTAAGGCTCTCTGCACGGGCGTTTCTTCAAGGAGATCCGCCCCGCGCACCACCTCGGTCACGCCCTGCAGGGCGTCGTCCACGACACAGGCAAAATGATAGGCGATGATGCCATCGCGCCTTTTTAAGGTCACGTCCCGCTCAAGGGGCGCTATGGTCCTTAAGGTGCCGCGCCGGACATCGTCATAGCCTGTTTCAAGCGTCAGACAGATTTTGAGCGCTCCCTCCATGAGAGTTTTGTCCCTGCAGGTGCAGGGCCTTACTTTAAGGGCGGCGCGGGTACAGTCACAGAAAAAGGTGTCAGGGCGCGCGGTAAGCCCTTTAAGTAAGCTCTCATAGCGGTCAAGACATTCGCTCTGTATGAGCACGGGGCCGTCGGGCGTGATCCCCAGCGCTGCGATTTCCTTAAGGATGCTTTCCGTGTGTTCGGCCTTGCAGCGCGGGAAGTCGAGATCCTCAATGCGGATCAGAAAGCGGCCGCCCTCAGCGCGGGCTCTTAAATAAGCACCCACGAGGGTGACGACGGAGCCAAAATGCAGTCTGCCGGAGGGGGAAGGGGCAAAACGGGTCGTGTACACAGTTTAACCCTCCACGTCCGTGGAGGGTGTCAGAGAGTTCTGAATAAAAGGGCTTAGCCTTCGAGCTGCTTTTCCTTGATTTCGGCCAGGGCCTTGCAGTCCACGCAGAGATCGGCGGTGGGACGGGCCTCGAGGCGCTTGATGCCGATTTCGTCACCGCACTGCTCACAGTAGCCGAACTCGTCCTGATCGAGTTTTCTTAAGGTCTTTTCAATCTTCTTGATGAGCTTTCTCTCGCGATCGCGGGCTCTTAACTCGAGGGCGAACTCCTCTTCCTGAGAGGCACGATCCGAGGGATCGGGGAAATTAGCCGCTTCGCTCTTCATGTGATCGACGGTGCTGTCCACCTTGGAGCGCAGCTGATCGCGCCAGGCAGTGAGGATCTTACGGAAATGAGCCTTCTGCCTCTCATTCATGTACTCCTCACCGGGCTGTTCCTGATAGGGAGCGACGCCGGCGATGGCCAGAGGACCCATGGACTCTGACTCAGAGCTGTCCACGGCCCCGGGGGCGGTGGCGGGATTTTTCTTCGTAGCCATATCTGTCTTTTCCTTTTGTCGTAGTGTTATGTAGTTAGCAGCCAAGCCGGAGCGTGCCGGCTTAATTGACGCGTGATTATTGCGTATTTTAGGGGTCAATACAAGTTATCTTTTCAAAAGTGTGACGCAGGGTGGAAAGCCAGGCAGCAGGGCCCTCTGAGCGCCCTTTACGGCAGGTAAAAACGAGGTAAGGACTCTGTAAGAAACAGGTTTTCCTGTCCCCTGACGGAGAAGCGGGTGCAGGAAACTGAGGGATATTTTCAGGTCTGAATTGCTATAATGCCATGTTAATTTTTTAAGCCAGATCACAGTTATGCGCGATATGCCCAGGGTGCCCCCAGAGGACACCGTATCTCAGGACCTCATGAACACGGCTGCCCCTCAGGAGGAGCAGGCGATCTCCTCATTTACCTCCGAAATTTTAAAGGAACGCCGCGCCACGGTTAAGGAACTGCATGGTAAGTCGCAGCCGTTAAGCCCGTCCCTGCAGGACAGCGCTCAGGGAGAGACGGGAGAGTCCGGTCCGGATAGCCTCATGGCCTTTGCCTTAAATGACGAGGGCGATTTTGTTGAGGGTGAGAAGAGTGCTGCAACGTCCTTAAAGGACAGCGAAGTTTTACAGGCGCAGGAGGCTCCCTCTGCCTTAGACCTTAAGGAAGGCGAGGCTTCGGAGAAGGTCACGGAACTGCCGGGAAAAGCTGAGACTCAGAACTTTGCCAAAGCTCAGGGGCTTAAGTCAGAGACTGCGCCTGAAACTGCGGCCTCAGGCGGGGGGAATGGCGGAAAACCGCCCGTGAAGCCTCAGGGCGCCTCGGGGATGAGTGCGCGCTTTCCCTTTTTACACGGTTTAAAGCGCCGCCTGTCGTTCTTTATGCTTAAGGTGGCGGCGGTGGGCCTTATCGTCCTGGCCGGGCTATTCATCTATTTTGATGCCGTGGTGATGGAGGAATTTGAGGTCGATGACAAGTGGGTCCTGCCGGCGGTGGTGTACTCACGTCCCCTGGAGCTCTATCCCGAGCAGCGCCTCTCGCTTTCGCAGATGGAGTACGAGCTTTCCTTATTAAAGTACCGCAAGACGGAAAATCCCGTGAAACCCGGTGACTACGCCGTCAATCAGGACACGGGGCGGGTAGTGCTCATCCGCCGGCCCTTTGCCTTCCCCGACGGGGAGGAGGACCGTCTCTCGCTCTTAATTGAGTTTGACGGCAACCGCGTGTCGCGGATCATGAATGCCGACACGCAGGAGGAGCTGGCCTACGCACGCATGGACCCGGTACTCCTTGACCGTATCAACCGTATTGATCCGCGGGAAGATCGCATCTTCATCACCCTGGATGAGGTGCCGCCCACCTTAATCACCACGCTCCTTGAAATCGAGGATCGGCGTTTTTACGATCATATCGGCATTAACGTCTTCGCCATCGCCCGCGCTTTTGTCAAAAACCTTATCGCGGGGCACGTGGTGGAAGGCGGCAGCACCATCACGCAGCAGCTGGTCAAGAACTACTTCCTCACCAACGAGAAGAGCTATACGCGTAAGTTCAAGGAACTCATCATGGCGATGATCATGGATCACCGCTACACCAAGGAGCAGATCCTTGAGGCGTATCTCAACGAGATTTATTTAGGCCAGAACGGTAACGCCGGTATTTACGGCTTCGGCCTTGCCTCCTATTTTTATTTCGGCGTGCCGGTTTCCGAGCTTACGCTCGATCAGATGGCGCTTTTAGTCGGTCTTATCAAGGGCCCGTCCTATTACGATCCGTGGCGCCGTCCCGACAATGCCCTGGAGAGACGCAATACCGTCCTTGGCGTGCTGCGCAATCAGGGGCATATCACGCCCACCGAGTTTGAGGAATACGCCGCCCGTCCCCTGAACGTCATTGAACGCGGCTCCATGAATTACAGCAAGACGCCGGCTTTCATGGGCCTTTTAAAGCACGAGATTTCCTCGCGTTTTGGTCCTGAGTTCCTGTCAGGTAACGGGATCCGCATCTTCACGAGTCTCGATCCGCAGTCTCAGGCGGCGGCGGAAAAGGCAGTGGCGAATGAACTGGACGCCATTGAAAAGGAGCGTCACTTAAAGGGTCTGGAGGCGGCCATGTTAGTCTCCTCCTGGCGCACTGCCGAGGTCGCCGCGGTGGTGGGTTCGCGCACCCCCAAGTATGACGGTTTTAACCGCGTTATTGAGGGCCGCCGTCAGATAGGCTCGCTCGTCAAACCCTTTGTCTATCTCACCGCCTTTAACCGCGGCTATCATCTGGGCTCCTTAGTGGAAGATAAGCCCGTGACGGTGCGCTTAGCCGATGGCAAGCTGTGGTCGCCGCATAACGATGACAAACAGTACCGCGGTCCCATCACGGTCCTGAGCGCCATGGCCCGCTCGCTGAACGTGCCCACCGTCAGGATCGGCATGAGCGTGGGCCTGAGCCACGTCGTGGACACGCTGCATAAGGTGGGCGTGACACGCGATCTTCCGCTCTATCCCTCGCTGCTGCTGGGTACCCTCGAGTGTACGCCCTATGAGCTAAACGCCATGTACGCCAGCCTCGCCACCGATGGCGTCTATCAGAACCTCACCACGCTGCGCACCGTGGTGAAAAACGGCGAGGTGGTCTATGACCGCTCGGTGATGGCCGGGGAGCGTACCCTTGATCCCGAGGATACGTATTTAACCCTCTACGCCATGACCGAGGTGACGCACAGCGGCACGGGGCGCCGGCTTAAAAATCTCTTCCCGGGCGCCAATATCGCTGCCAAGACCGGTACCACCAATAACAACCGCGACACGTGGTCGGTGGGTATGGACTCCGATGAGTTAGTCACCACGTGGGTGGGCTTTGACGAGTTTAAGTCCACGGGCCTTTACGGCAGTTCCGGACCCTTACGCGTTTACGCCGCCTACTTAAAGGAGCGCGGCGTCAACTCGCTTACCCTCACCCGCCCCGAGGGGATCAAGTTCGTCAATTTTGACAGAAACGGCGAGGTGGTGGCCGATCAGTGCCGTGAGGAGGGACTGACCTTACTTCCTGCCCGCGAGGATAAGATAGCGCGGATCCGTCCCTGCTATAACCTCGACAATCCCTATAATCCTGCCTGGCAGACGCCGTCTTCATCCGGATCTCCCGCCGTACCGCCTTCTGCCGCTCCGGCCGTAGCGCCTTCAGGGGCAGCTAAGGAGGGTACTCCCGCCCCGCAGCCCGCCAGCCCTCAGGCGGAGGAGGCCAACGCTTTCGAGCGCTTCCTTCTGGGCCTTTAAGGTGCAACAGGGGGCGCTCTGCCCCCTGAAAGGCGGCTTTTATGCACTAAAAAGGTGCTTTTCCTCACAAGACCCTGGCTTTGCAGTATAGTCACACCCATTCCCGTAAGGGTTCATGATTACGTAACAGTTGAGGATTTAACATGAAATTAGCTGCCGCCCTCTGCGCTGCCGCCTTATGCGTCACCACCGGCCTTGCGCAGGCCGACACCTACAAGGTGGGAACGCATCCCACTTTCGCCCCCTTTGAGTTTGTCGATGAAGCCGGTACGCCCATCGGCTTTGACTTAGATCTTATCAAGGCCATTGCCGCCACCCAGGGAGATACCGTCGAGGTGGTCTCCATGCCTTTTGACGGCCTTATTCCCGCCCTCTTAACCGGTCAGATTGACGCCATCATCTCCGGCATGACCATTACCGACGAGCGCAAGCAGCGCGTGGATTTCTCGGTTGGCTACTATAAGAGCACCTTATCGGCCCTCATCCGCACGGCTGACGCTGAGAAGTTCACCTCTGTCGAGAGCCTCAGGGGCGAGAAGATCTGCGCCCAGATCGGCACCACGGGTTCGGCCTTTGCCGAGAAAGTATCGCCTGGCAACGTCGTCAACATGAACACCGAGCCCGATGCTCTCATGGAGTTAAAGAACGGCGGCTGCTCGGCCCTGATTAATGACCGTCCCGTCAATCTCTACTACGTGAAGCAGGCCGGCGGCAATGACATCACCGAGCTTGAGGATAACGCCCTCTACACCAATCCCGATTTCTACGGCATTGCCGTGCGCAAAGGCAATATCGAGCTCGTGGAGAAGTTAAACGCCGGTTTTGACAAGCTCTCCAAGTCAGGTGAGCTCAAGACCATCCACGAGAAGTGGTTCGGTACCGCCAACTAAGGCGTAACTTACGGGCCTGAAAGCTCAGGCCTTAAGATTGATGGCCCGCGTCCCGTCGGCGCGGGTATAAGCCCGGGGCGTTCTGCCCTGCAGCGCGTAGGAGAAGGCGAGAATGGCCGCGATGATCCCGTAGAGCTGTACCGGTACCTCCTCGCCCTCTTCAAGGCTCTCCAGTTCCCGCAAGAGCCTTTCATCCTGATGGATGTAGATACCCAGTTCCTTAGCCATCTCCACAATAGCCCTGGCCCTTTCCTCGGAGCCTTTGGCCGCCACGAAGGGCGCCTTGCCGGATCCCTCGTCATAGTTAAGGGCCACTGCCTTTGTGACTTTAGCGTAACGTGTCTCCATCGTTTCTTTTCCTATATATCAAGATGTAAGCCCTCTTCATGGCGTGTGTAAGGCTCTGTAGCCTCGCGCTTAAAGTCCACGGGAGCAAGATTAAGGCGTGTCGTGCGCGTGGTCACGCCGATTTTCTGCAATTTCTCGCGCAGCGTGGGCAGCAGCGAGCGCGCGAGGGCGATGGTCTCTTCCTTAGGCGCCCTGAGGCTTAATTTAAGTTCGGGAAGCTGCGCCTCGGCTCTGACTTCCAGGGGGCCTAATTCCCTGAGATCAAGGCAAAAGCGCAGATGCCAGGTCCTGGTCTTCTTATCGCGCTTTACCTCCACGTGTCCGTCCTGACCGCCCTCGTAGGCAGGGGGCAGGGGCAGATAGCGCGGCAGATTAAGGCCCGCTATCATGGTGCTGTTGTCCTTTAATTCCTGTACGCGGTTTAAGGTCTCATCGAGGAGTTTCACGGTCGTGCTCTCGGAGAGCCTTGCTTTGCGGTTTTCCTTAACCTCGCTTTCAAGAAGCACCGCTCCCTTATCGAGACGGGATTTGAGGAAGGCGTCGATTTCACGCCCCAGCTGCTCAAAGCGCAGACATAGAAGCAGGAAGGCCCACTGATGGAGCGCAAGCGCCAGGGGTGAGGAGGGGGACAGGGGACCTGTCACAAAGCTTAGATACTGATTGACGGTATGCAGGCTCTCCACGGGATGTCTGAGCTCGTTTAGGAGATTACCCGCTCTCTCCCGTACCGTGGGATCGTCCTCGCTCTCTAAGACCTGTTTTAAGGCCTGCGTCAGATCTCCGAAGGCATTGAGACTGACCCCGCGGGCAGTACTCTCTGCCACCCCGGAGGCGGGGTGGTCAGAGGTGTTTACCGAAAAAAAGACGTAAGCCTTGAGAAGAAGCCGGGTTTTACCGTCTCTTCCTCAGGGGGAAGTTCATCGGTCACCGTGGCGGCCTCGCCCTCAGGCGCGCTCACCGGCGCGTCATCGGGCAGGGCGGGTCTGAGCGCCTGCAACGTATCTTCATCCTCAAGCTCATCGCTCGGGCGTACCTGCATCAGATCTTCCATGAGCTGTGCACGTTCCGGCGCGGGAGTTTTGGCCGTGAGGGTAACCTTATCTTCAGGAAGATCCTCAGGAAGAGAGTCCGCCTCCGGCGTTACCGCCTTACTTCCCTCCGCAGCGGGGATCTCTTCGTCATCGGGATTCTGCAGGCTTACCTGCGCCTGCTGATAGATCCTCTCGAAGGCCTCGCGCTTGTGGTAGGCGTCATCGACCTGTAACTCAGGATCAAAGGCGCTGACTGCGTCCTCGCCCGTGTTAAGTGCCGCCGGTGCCGTCACTGTTGCGGTCAGATCTCTCTCCTCGCCTTCCTCTGCAAGGGGAGCGGGAGTGAGAGGCGGGACGCTCTCTGCATCTGCGGTATCTGAAGCCGTCACCGCGGGGGTGTCGCTCTCCTGAGAGCCGGGCGCGGTTACGGAAGAGGGAGCCGCAGCGGGCTCCTCTTCATTAACCGCAGGAGCGTTCTGCGCCTCAGGAGGGGCTTCCTCTAAGTCAGGTTCGGGCGCCGTCCCGCTCTCCGTAAGGGGCGCGTCAGTCACGGCTGCCGGGGCTTCCTCCTCTGCGCTTTCAGCCGCTTCGGTAATCCCGGCGTCCTCCTCACCGGCGCTGCTCTTCATGCTCGCAGCCTCGCTGTCTGACTCAGTCTTAGCCGGGACTTTACGCTCCTCAGATCTTTGTGCACCGTTCTTCTCGGGCGGCGTGTCCTTTACGTTTACTCCTGAGCTTTCCGTAGCGGCAACCGTACCGGCAGGCGCTGCCGTCATGGATGAAGGCTTAGTGTCTGCAGGAGCGGGCTCTGCCTCAGCTGCCCCGGAAGCTAGGATGAAAGGTGCTGTTCTCTCCGGCGCGGGCCGTGCGCTGTCCTCTTCCGCCTTAAGAGTGTCCTTTGCGGCAGGAACGGCCTCACTCCTTAGCGTATTCTGCGCAGCGTCTGCACTGCGGGAGGTCTCAGATGCGGCGCTTTCCGTATACAGCCGTTTTAAAGCTGCAGCGGTGACGTGGCTTTCAGGACTGTCAGCCTCAGCGGGAGCGCCTTCGCGGGGGATCTCGGGGGCGGTCTTCACTTCAATAGCGTCTGCGTTCTCAGAGAGCGCGGCGTTACCCACGAAATGATAGAGGCTTTCTTCGATGCTGGCAGGCCCCTCACTCAGGGGCGCCATCTTTTCCCCGGGGGAGGGGGACTCCTCCGCCGGAGTCTGTCCGCTCCCGGCCTCATAGAGGGCCTTTAAGGTCTCATCAAAGGGATCGCGGCCTGCCTGCTGCTCCTCGGGGGAACTTACGGGATCTGACGCGGGCGTATCGAGACGGTCCGCGCTTTGCGGCGTGAGCCGTCCGTGCTGCGGATCTAACTGTTCAAGGGCCAGCTCATCCTCGGCGGTGATGTGCTGCAGGCGCGAAAGCGCCGTGCTTTCACTGAGCGGCTCCCTGGCCTTAACGCTTTGCAGGTTCTCCATACTCTGCGCGGTGTTTTTTAAGGCCGTAAGGGTATGCTGTGCCAGAGTTCCCGCCTCGCGGATACTCTGATACCACGCCTCGGCCTGCGCCTTTAATTCCTTCTGGGTTTCAAGCTGCGCGCTGACCGTCTCCTTAGCCGAGCGCAGCGCCTCGGCCTGCACCGCGGCTAATTCCTGTTTAAGCCTGGCTAATTCCTCACGTGAGGCGGCGATTTCGGCCTGCAGGGGATCGGTATCAGCGCCTGCGGCGCTTACACTTACCTGTGCCTCAGGTACGGCTTTGGGCAGTGCTTCCCCTACGGGTTCCGTGCTCTTTAGCTGCCCCTGCCCCGCGAGCATAGCCGTGCTGCTGCGCGGCAGCCGCAGAGGCTCACGGTGCGCAAGCTGTGCGGTGTTTTCCTCAGAGAGGGTACGTCTCAGGATCTGCTCGGAGGTCTCTTCTTCCTCGGGGAAGGGATGGGCCATGCGTGCCGGATCGGGTAACTGTCCCTCGGCGATCTGTCTCTGTCTTTCCCTCGAAAAATGCATTCTGAGCTTGGCCGCCCGCGCTGAGAGCTCGGAGAGCGACATCTCGCGTCCTGCCACGGGCTTTTCCCTGGGCAGGGCGTCAATATAGGTTTCCTCTTCGTTTTCGTTTAACACCGCGTTGACGCGCGCCTCAATGGCCGCCTGCGGATCGCGCCGCGCCGCAGTCTCTTCAGCCCCGGTCTCTGCCGCCTTGAGAGGGGTGGGCTGTGCTATGTTCCCGGCATTGAGTTCCGGCGTATCTTCCACGGGCGGCTCTTCAATCACCTGCGGCGGAGTTCCGGGGTAAAGATTGCGCGTCTTGGCAATCTGCGAGGCGTTATAGATCACCTCCCGGATCCGCTCGGAGTTGCGCCCCTCGCCGGGTGTCGCTCCCGTGGCATTCTTGCGGAAGATATCAAGGTAAGTCGAGTCCTCGGGAAATTCCTCCAGGGCTTTCCTTAAATATTCGGTCATGAGCTGCGCCGTGCTCATCTGAGCGCGCGGCACTTTTTCCTGCGGAGCGGTGAGATCTGCCTGCCGCGCCGCCGCGGGTACGGTTACCGCCGCGGAGGAGGACGGTGCCGTGTCTGGCGCGGTTGCTGTTTCGCTCCGGGCGCTCTGCTCTAAAGCCTGACTTAAGGCTGCAGCCTCAGTTCCTGCCTTAGACAGCTGCACGTCATCGGTGCCTGAGGGCGCAGTAAGGTCAGTAGCAGCGGTGCTTACGGCAGGAGCCGTGCCCTGTGTCGCTGCACTCTGCGCGAGGGGGGCCTCTTCGCTTAGAGTGCTTAACACCTCTTTCTGATTGCTCTCCACGTAAGCCACCGTCGCTGAGAGCACGTTCTGGGTGGCCATCTGTGCGCGGGCACTTAATCTTTCCTGGGGCACGTAAATGCGCTTTGAGCTCAGATCGCGCTCTAACCCCGCCCCGATACTGTCACTGTCTGAGAGACTTACGAGGCTTTCACAGACGGTTTTGGAGATAAGCCTTCCTGCGTTGGACGCAGCCTTAATTTTTTCAGGCAGCCCGTCAAAAGCTTCCTGCAGTGCACTTCCCGCGTCTCTTGCGCGGACTAGCCTCGCAGGTGAGGACAGCGCCTGAGCCACTTTTTCCTGCAGTCTCGGATCGCGGGCGATCACGTTCTGGGTCAGTTTCTGTAACGCAGAGCTTTCATCAGGCTGAGATAAGCTTTCAGGCGCGTCATGTAACAGGGCGTTTAAGGACTGATTGAGACGGCCCACGGTACGGTTTAAACTCTCAGGCACTAATCCCTGCTGCGTGGTCAGTACCCCGATAAGTGCCGCCGTCGCATGACGGTTAAAGGCGACGCCTCCCTGACTGCCGCCTGGATGTTCTCCTGTCACTTTCTTCCCGTCAGGAGTGCTCATGGCAGTTTTAAGCTGAACTTCATTCATGAAACAATATGGCCCCGTTACAAAAACTCCTTAAATTTTAGCCTATTGCCGGGATTTTTGCCCCTGGTAATGTCCCAAAATGCTAAGCCCGTCGCCTAACTTAGGCTGTGGTGACTTACTTTGTCTATCGGCGCTGCGTTAAAGGTCTTGATACTGAGTGCCGGGGGAAGGGGGAGAACCGTACGGGACAGCATGCAGTGGCAGTGACTGACCGTAACGGTCAGGGTACAGGATAAGCCGTCTTATATGCGTGACGGTAAGGTTCTTTCCCTCCTCAGTGAAGAGGGAAAGAACCTTACCGTTGAGTAATTTAACTGATGCCGCGTAATTCCCCTTGCGAAAGCCCCGGAATGTAAGCGGCTGGCGCACCACTTTCTGGTCATCTGCAATAAGCCTGAGAACTCAGGAAGAGGCTTTTGCTCCTGCCTGACGGGGGCATTGCGGACCTGCCCGTAAGCGCCAGGAAGCGGGGGCTTACTAAACGGCCTCACGAAACCCCGCACGTAAGTGCGCAGGTAGTTCATGCGTGCTTACTTCCGCTTATTTGCCGTGGGAAAGACATCAAAAGGGGTGGCATCTGCCACCCCGGTACTGCAGAGATATAACTATGTTCTTGGCTTATAGTTGGGGTTGGGCTCAGGGATCCTGGCTTTGACATCGACTTTCCATGCGTCAAGGAGAGCCTTGAGCTCGGCAACGATCTCCGGATGAGCAAGGCTTACCTCATGTTCCTCACCAACGTCATCGTAGACGTTGTAAAGCTCGAGGCGGTCATCCTCAAAGAACTCCAGAAGCTTCCAGTGACCCTTGCGCACTGCACAGCCCGGAGTGCAGCCCTGATTTGAGTAGTGCGGGTAGTGCCAGAAGATCGGCCTCTCTTCCAGATCTTCCTGCGAGCCGTTTTCAAGCAGTCTGAGGATGCTCACGCCGTCCATATGCTGCTCAGGGCGCAAAGGCAGCCCGGCAGCCTCCAGGAGCGTGGGGTAGAAGTCAGGGGAGGTGACCGGGGTTTCGGTGACGCTGTTGGGTTTGATGTGACCCGGCCAGCGCACGATGAGAGGCTCGCGGGTGCCGCCTTCATACATCCATCCCTTGCCCTCACACAGCGGACGGTTGGTGGTGGGCGAACCTTCGGCGGTGGCTAAGCCTCCGTTGTCGCTGTAGAAGATGACGATGGTGTCTTCCTCGAGGCCCTCCTCCCTGAGGGTGTCGAGTACCCGGCCGATGTTGTAGTCGAGGTTTTCCACCATGGCAGCATAGACCGGATTGGACTGAATGATGCGGCGCAGCACACGCTCATCCTTCTTGTGCTCGCAGGGGAAATACTCGCCCTCGACGAATGGATTCACCTTGTCAAGGCCCAGCATGCGCGCCTTCCTGCGGTACTTTTCGACCAGTTCCTCGTGGCATTCGATAGGAGTATGCACGGCATAGTGGGAAAGGTACATAAACCACGGCTTATCGCTGTCACGGCTGTCCCTGATGAGTTTTATGGCCTCATCGGTAAGCCGGTCCGTCAGGTACTCGCCTTCGGGGCCGTCCTTTAAGGTTTCAATGCCGTACGGAGAGAAGTAGCCGTTAAACGGATGTCCGAAGTGGCAGCCGCCGATGTTGACGTCAAAGCCGTGCTTATCCGGGTAGTAGTCAAAGCGCTTCTCATCGTGAGTGGAGAGATGCCATTTGCCCACGCACCAGGTCTGATAGCCGCCCTCCTTTAAAGCCTTGGCCAGGGTGAACTCCGAGGTATCCAGATGATCGATGTAGGGCACATCGCAGAGCTTGCCTTCGGAGTGTCCGCCGATCCACTGAGTAAGCCCCAGGCGTGCCGGATATTTACCGGAGAGAATGCTGGCACGGGTAGGCGAGCAGACCGGACAGGAGGCATAGGCGTCGGTAAAGCGCATGCCCTCCTGGGCAAAGGCGTCCAGGCGCGGGGTTTCATAGAAGCTGCTGCCGTAGCAGCCGGTATCCGTCCAGCCGTAGTCGTCAAGGAGAATGAAGAGAATGTTCGGTTTTTTAGCCATGTTATTTGCCCTCCAGCTGGGCCTCGACTTTCGAGTGATAGTGATTGTTGATGTAGTTTTCGTAGATCGGCTGCACTTTCAGGTGCATGACCGCGCAGAACACCGCACACAGCGCCAGGGTGATGAAGAACCACCTGGCAAAGTCCGGTGATACCACGCCATCGGGGTAGGCAAGGCCGATGGGCGAGAATATCACATAGATGAGGGTGGCGCAGGACAGCAGGATGCAGGAGGTCAGGATGGCATAGTGCCATGCGTGCATGTCGATGATGGCAATGCGCGGCTCAGCCTTGCGGTACTCCTCGGAGGGAGATACAAGGCCCCAGATGATGAGAGCGGCCAGCTCGACGCAGAAGAGAATGCCGTAGACGTGCATCCAGTGGATCTTGATGAGATCGTTAAACTGGAACACCATCAGATAGTAGGCGATGATGTGGGTGATGATAACCGCCTTGGCGGCAACGCCCGGAACGTGCAGGCGCCTTGCAAAGAGGCCAATCAGCACCAGGCAGACGATCGGAATGGCGATGAAGCCGGTGAACTGCTGCAGGAAGATGAAGAGGCCCTGCGGGGCATACACGAGGAAGGGTGCGATGCCGATGGTGAACACCGAGCAGATCACGCCGAAGATCTGGGAAATGCGGATCACCTTGGTATCATCTGCATCCTTATTGATAAAGGGTTTGTAGATATCCACGGCAAAGAGGGTGGCCGCGGAGTTCAGAAGAGAGTTGTAGGTGGAGAACACCGCTCCCAGGAGCACGGCAATGAAGATACCTAATAACCTAAATTTCGGGGAAAATGTATTAACCGAATCCCCCGCGATCGCCTCAGGCGCTGTCCTTAGCCCGGGCTTCGGTATCTGTGCTCTGAGTTCTGCGCGGCCTGCCGCGCGGACGCCGGGGCTGCTTTCTTCTTTCCTCCATTTCCTTCTTAGTGGCCCTGCGCTTTGGCCTTGCCGTATATGTGTCCTTAAGTCCGAGCTTCGCGGCCACTTCGCGGTCGACGATAAGACTCATCTCCGAAAGGGTGATGCCGGGCACGTCCCTGACCATATGCAGAGAACCGTCGCCCCTGAGTTCGACTTCAATGAGATTAAGCGTGTCTGTAAGGTGGCGGAAGCTGTGTCCTCCCTGCCTTAACATCTCACGGGTGCGGGAGAGGATGAAGCGCCTGATGATGGCGGAGAGGAAGAGCACAAAGAACTTACCGTCCAGCGCGTCGTCACTGTGGATGCGCAGCGGGGCTCCGCTGCTGTCAGTCTTAAGGCAGCTGAAGAGTTCTTCGTCAATCTCACGCGAGCGGCAGATCTGCAGTGCCTGCTCACCGGAGAGGTCTGCGGAAGGGGAAGAAAAGAGGGCAAAGCAGCCCATGCGGGCTATTTTATCGTTGACAGCGGACTCATCCATTATCCACTGTCCTTTGTTACCCTTCTCACGGTGAAAGCAGGACGCGGCCTCAGAGTACAGATTAAGGTCAGGCATGGCATCGTGCCTTAACGCATAGTCGCGGCAGTAACGGATCCTTGTCGTAAAGGCCGGGCGCTGACGGGCACTCTCCATTTCGTTACGGTAGAGGTGGAGACGGAGTTTCCTGCCGCGCCACTCATAGTCAGAGCTCTCGCAGAAGCAGTCCTCCTCAGAGACCGTGCCGTCGTGTCTTAAATCCGTGACGCGGGAGCTGAAGGGCAGGAAGTTCCTCTTTCCGAACTCCGTGAGCTTTGCCCTGACCTCCTTAAAGGTGCAGGGCACTCCCATAACGAACTCAATGCCCATCTCCGTAAGACCGTCGATATTGTCTCCCGAGGCAAAGCCCCTGTCCATCACCACCTTTACTCCCTCAAAGCCGTGGCTCCTTGCGGTGTCCATCACCTTCAGCAGGGAGGTCCTGTCTGACAGGGAGCCGCTGTAGTGCTCATAGAAAAGAGGCATCCCCGTGACGGTATTGGAGAAGAGCGCGTAGTTTACCTGAGGCAGTGACGGCCCTCCGTGGGTGTATCCGTATTCGGCCTCCGCTATCCTCCTTGCCTGCGTCGGGAGGGCGGTGACGTCATAGGCGGCGGAGTCATGGCCGGCGGCAAGAGGTATCCACCTGTCAAAGAAGGCGCTGATTTCCTCCCTGCGTATGCCTGAGGCAAGGAGTTCTGATGCTCCCTGCTTCGTCAGCCCCTGAGCGCCCTTAAGCACGTTGTGGATGACCGAGTGCAGGGCAAGATCTTCGGTGGAGGTATAGCCGGCGCAGTAGTGGGTGGCGAGAAAGGCAATCTGATGGGCTTCGTCTCACCGAAGACCTCGGTTAAAAAGGGCATGGCCCCGCTTCTTTCAAGAGCGGCAAAGGCCATGAGGGCAAAGCCGGGGTAAGTGCGCGTGCCCTCCTTATATACGGCAGATGAGGGACGGCCGGCCTTTGAGATCCGGGCGTAGTCCGGTGCGGGCATTTCAAGGCCTCTTAATGCATAGTATCGCTCATTGGGGAACATGCGGGAGCAGTCAGGCCCGCTGTTAATCAGCCTGCCGATAAGCTTTCTGGACGGTGATTTCCTGCCCGGTACGGGAACGAGCTGATAGCAGTAGGTGATGCTGCCGCGTCGCCACAGGGCAGTACCGTGTTCAGGAACATCCACCTGCGTGTTGAGAAGAAACACCTCCGGCCTCCTTCTTAATACATTTAAGAATATAAATTTATTATACCAAAAGTGCAGAAAAATGCCAGTCATGACATGCAAGATATCTGTTATACAGGGATTTTTTCAGAAATAAGGAAAGAGACATGTCCATTATTACGAAGTAGATCGTACAGAATTATTTAAGAAGATCTTTCTGTGGTCATTGCAATTCCCTTCACTTTTGCAATGCTTTCCTCCAGCTGTTTTCTCACCTCTGGACTGTTTCTGTACTGACG
>DVOQ01000020.1 GCA_018713485.1 Candidatus Avisuccinivibrio pullicola | reverse complement strand
GGTTTGTATCCTCCCCCTTAAGGGAAGAACCCACACAGATTGTCCGTTTACGTCCTGTCAAAGAACTCTCTGAAAACCGTGGAGGTTTCAGGCTTCCCGTCACTTCGCTTCGCCTCGGTGCCGGTCAGCGGATGTGCATTTTAATGATTTTTTGACTGCTGTCAAACTTTTTTTACATCTTTTTTCCGTTTTTTTTCTCAATTGCGCTATAAGTCCTTAATTTTACTCAATTTTTACGCAACAACTTTTTTCAAAGCCCCCTCCTCATTCTCCTTGCCGCTGCTTTACCCCGCTCTGTATCTGCCTTCCTGATCACGGACAGGGTGACGCAGCGCTGCGCCACCCTGTCTCCTGCTAACGACGCCTAAGAGAGAAAGCTTAGGCGGCTATATCTGAATCCCGCCGCTGGGAAGTTAACGCGAGGCCATCTTCTCAAGAAGACTTAACGCCTCCTCCAGTTTAGGCTGCGGTTCCCTGGTGCACAGTGCCTCGGCGACACAGCCGCGGATATGTGCCTGCAGGATCTCCTGATTGACCTTTCTTAAGATGGCCTCCGTTGCGAGTAGCTGATTGGCGATTTCCACGCAGTAGCGATCGTCATCGATCATGCGCAACACCCCGTCAATCTGCCCCCTGGCTATCTTAAGCGCGCGGGTTACACGCTCCCTGTCTGCCCTCATGCCGTAACGATCCCCTTGACCTCATAGCCCTCCTCGGTAATCGCGGCGGTAAGGATCTCATCGGTAACCGCGTCCGTAACCGTCACGGTAGCCTTTCTCTCGTCAAGACTTACGCTGATGTCGCTTACTCCGGCCACACCTTCTAAAGCCTTAGTGACGTGCTTTACGCACTTGGGGCACATCATGCCCTCGATGCTGATAATTTTCTGCATGGTTTTAATCTCCTTTTGTGACATGAAATTCTGATCAAGAGAGCCCGTCCTAAGCTTCGCTTCCTTTCTGTCAGCCCCTGCGCCAAGTACAGTCTGAGAACCCTGCGCCCCTGCAGGTTTCAGTCTGAAAAAGCGCAGACGCAAGGCGTTACTGACCACGAATACCGAGCTGCAGCTCATCGCAAAAGCCGCCACCATGGGATTCATTTTAAGTCCCCACAGAGCATAGAAACAGCCCGCTGCGATGGGAATGCTGATGATATTGTAGAAGAAGGCCCAGAACAGGTTTTCCTTAATATTCTTTAACGTGGCGCGACTTAACTCGATAGCCCCGCGCACGTCGTTAAGATCGCTTTTCATCAGGACGATATCGGCCGCCTCCAATGCGACGTCAGTACCCGCTCCGATGGCTATGCCTACGTCCGAGCGCGCCAGGGCCGGAGCGTCATTGACGCCGTCACCGACCATGGCCACCTTATGCCCTGCCTCCTGCAAAGCGCGGATCTCCCGCTCTTTATCCTGAGGAAAAACACCCGCGATATAGCGGTCCGTGCCGGCTAACTCATGCATGGCCTTAGCGGTGCTCTCACTGTCTCCCGTGAGCATCACCACCTCAAGACCGCTCTCCTTTAACGCCGCCACGGCGGCGGCACTGCCGGCCTTCAGCTCATCCCGCAGGGCCATGAGCCCTAAAAACCTCTCCTCCGAGGCAAAGTAGAGAACCGTCTTCCCCTCAGAGGCAAAGCGCTCCCCAACCTCATCAAGCGCCTTTGCGTCATAGCCCAGACCTGCCATGAGCCTTGCGTTGCCTGCATAATAGGTCCTCATAGCGTCTTTGGCGCTCACACCGCCGCCCGGAGTTTCCTTAAAGCCGGTAAGCTCGGTAAGCTCTGCCCCCTGCTCCTTCGCGGCAGATACGATCGCCTTAGCTAAGGGATGCGATGAGAGGCTCTCAAGACTTAAGGCCACGTTTAAAAGCTCACCGCTGCTTACCCCCTTAGCGCTTAACAGATCCGTAACCGAAGGCTTGCCTTCCGTTAAAGTTCCGGTCTTATCCAGCACCACCGTATCCACGGCATGGGCGTTTTCTAAAGCCTCAGCGGATTTAATTAAGATCCCGTGCGTGGCTCCCCAGCCGGTACCGACCATGATAGCGGTAGGTGTGGCAAGGCCTAAAGCGCAGGGACAGGAGACCACCAGTATGGAGACGGCGATGGTCATGGCAAATTCAAAGGAGGCACCGAGCATCAGCCATACCGCCAGGGCAAGGAGGGCAATGCCAATCACCACCGGCACGAAGATCCCCGCCACCTTATCGGCAAGGCGCGCGATCGGAGCCTTAGAGCCCGTCGCCTCATCCACGAGACGGATGATCTGGGAAAGCGCGGTTTCTGATCCTACCTTTTCAGCGCGGTAGGAAAAATAACCGCTCACGGCCACCGTAGCTCCCGTTACCGGTGAACCTACGGTTTTTTCCACAGGCAGACTCTCACCGGTTAAAGCCGATTCATCCACGCTGCCCGAACCGCTTAATACCGTGCCATCCACAGGCAGGGACATACCCGAGCGGATCACCACCACATCGCCCCAGCGTACCTCACCTGCCGCCACGGTCACTTCCTCACCGTCGCGCAGCACCACCGCACTCTTGGGCGAAAGGTTTAAGAGTTTATTGACCGCGTCCGTGGTACGTCCCTTAGCGCGGGCCTCAAAGTATTTGCCCAGCGTAATAAGGGTAAGGATGGTACCCACGCCCTCAAAGTACAGATCATGCAGGAAGTGACCTACGGTAACCATGTCCGTATGCCCCAGCGCGTTTCCCATGGAGTACAGCGCGTAAATACCGTAGAGCATGGAAGCTCCCGCACCTAAGGCCACGAGGGAATCCATGTTAGGTGAGAGGAAGAACAGCGTCTTAAAGCCGCGTTCAAAGTAGCCGCGGTTGATAAAGACCACCGCGAGGGCGAGTAAGAACAGTGTCAGAGAAAAGTTAAACGCGTTCTCCACTCCCACAAACACTGCCGGTACCGGAAGGCCTAGCATGGAGCCCATACCTAGGTAAAACAGCGGCAGCGCGAACAGAGCCGACAGAATCAGCTGTCTTAAGAGCCGCTCTGTAGCCTTTTGCGCCTCATCCAGAGCCGGAGCTCCTGCCGCCGGTCCGGATAGCTGCGTGGCAGCTGAACTCATCCCATCACTGACCACGCTCGCCCCGTAGCCTGCCTTTTCCACGGCAGCGATAATCGTCTCTTCAGTGGCGGTCTTTTCATCAAAGGTCACGAACATGCTGTTTTTAAGCAGATTAACCGCGCAGTCGCTGACGCCATCCACTTTCGCGACCGCCTTCTGCACCCGCGCCTGACAGGCCGCGCAGGTCATGCCGCTTACGGCAAATTTCTCACGCATTTTAACTCCTTGATATACCCCCACGGGGTATATGTACCATAAGCAATGATACACCCACCCGGGGTATCCGTTACTCACTGCGCTAAATTTTCTTTTTAGCTGAGATACGTTTTTACCATTGACGCTAAGGCACGTGCTTAGTAGCATGTGCCCCGAAAGAAGGTAATCACTGTTACCGGAGCTGCAATATCCATGCTGTTAAGCGACGCCGTTATCGGACAGAGCTGTAGCGTAGTGAATCTCAATCTGCCCGCAGAGCTCTCCCATCGTCTCGAGGCCTTAGGGATGACCCATCAGAGCCGTCTTCAGATCCTCAACCGTAAGGGCCACGGGATCCTCATCATCAGGCTGCGCGGAACCCGTTACGCCTTAGGCTACAACATCACCTCGCATATCGAAGTCACCCCCTGTGAAGGAGAGCGCCATGGGCGATAAAGCACAGCATGAGCTGACTATCGGATTTATCGGTAACCCTAACTGCGGTAAAACCACCCTCTTTAACGCCTACACGGGAGCGAACCTCAAAGTGGCCAACTGGCCGGGAGTCACCGTGGAAAAGGTCGAGGGAGCCATCCGCGATCACGATCTCAACATTCACCTGGTCGATCTGCCCGGCACCTACAGCCTGACCTCCTACACCATGGAAGAGACCGTGGCCCGTCAGTTCATCTTAAGTGACGAGGTGGACGTCATCATCAACGTCGTGGACGCCTCTTCCCTCGAGCGCAATCTCTACCTCACGCTGCAGCTTTTAGAGCTGGGAAAGCCCGTAGTGCTCGCCTTAAACATGATGGATATCGTCGAGAAACGCGGCATGGAAATTGACATGCACCGCCTGCCCGAGATGCTCGGCATCCCCGTCATTGAGGTTTCGGCCCGTCAGCGCCGCGGTCTGGAGATTCTGCTGCACGCCGCGGCCCATCATAAGGACTGTCACGATCCCGACTGCCTTATCCATCAGCACAAAACACCCTCCCATCATCAGCATGATCATCACGCCGAATACGCGATGGTTTACTCTGACGCCATCGAGGACAAAATTGACGGTCTCATACAGACCCTGAAGGAAAAATACCCCCACCTTGAGAATTACCGCTGGCATGCCTTAAAGCTCCTTGAGGGTGACGTGGAGATCACGAAGAAATATCCCGTGGACTGCCCGCAGATCCTCGATAAGAACTACGAGTCGGAGATCATCAATCAGAAGTACGACTTTATCGGCGAGATCATCCGCGAGGTCCTGGTCAACAAATACCGGCAGGCGGTACTGACCGACAAGGCCGATAAAATCCTCACCCACCGGATTTTCAGTATCCCCGTCTTTTTAGCCATCATGGCGGTGATCTTCTTCTTAACCTTCACGGTCGGCGATTTCATTAAGGGCTATTTTGAGTGGGGAATTGACATCATCTCGCATTACACCATGTTCGCGCTCGCGCACCTGGGGGTCAATGCCATGCTCAACTCGCTTATCGTGGACGGCATCATCGCAGGTGTGGGAACCATCGTCACCTTCCTGCCCAACATACTCATTCTTTTCCTCTGTCTCGCGCTGTTAGAGGACTCGGGCTACATGTCCCGCGTCGCCTACATCATGGAAGAGATCATGATGAAATTAGGTCTTTCAGGACGCGCCTTCATCCCCATGCTCCTGGGTTTTGGCTGCACGGTTCCCGCCATCATGGCCTCACGGGCGCTGGAGAACAAACGCGACCGTCTTAAAGTCATGCTGGTTACGCCCTTTATGAGCTGTAACGCGCGCCTTACCATCTATATTCTCTTTGCCGAGATGTTCTTTGGCTCTAACGCCATGTTCGTGGCTTATTCCATGTATCTTATCGGTATCGCTGTGGCGATCCTCGTCTCGGCGGTGATCCACGTTCTCGATCGCAAAAAGAGCGTCAATTACCTCATGATCGAGCTTCCCGAATACAAGCTCCCGGACGCCCGTACCGTCGCCATCTACGTGTGGGAAAAAGTCCGCGATTATCTGGAGAAAGCCGGTACCACCATCTTCCTTGCCACCCTGCTCATCTGGGTGATTCTCAATTTCGGCAGTACAGGCTATGTCACGGATATGTCCGGGAGTTTCGGAGCCGTCATCGGCAAATGGCTCTCCCCGCTCCTTGAGCCCGTGGGCCTTGGTTTCTGGCAGATTGCCCTCGCCCTCATCGCCGGCATTTCGGCCAAGGAAGTGGTGGTTTCAAGCTGCGCCGTGCTCTTTGGCGTGGTCAATTCCTCCTCTCCCGAGGGTATGGCAACTTTCGCCGAGGCTTTAGGCGCGATTGGCTTTGGCCCCTTCAACGCCTTCTGCCTCATGGTGTTCTGTCTGCTCTACACTCCCTGTGCCGCCACCCTGGGAACCATCCGCAAGGAAGCGGACTCGCTCTCCTTCATGGAGCTGGCCGCGCTCTTTCAGCTGGGTGTCGCGTGGCTTATCACCCTTATCGTGTATCAGGTGGGTTCACTGTGGTTTTAGCAAGCAGCGCCGCTGCGCATTAGAAAGGGGGCGGTATGGGCATATTTTCAAATCTGCTCCTGCTCCTTATCCTGACGGCAGCTGCCTTGTGGGCGCTGCGCCGGGTTTTAAGGGCAAGACGCCTTAAGCGTTCCTGCGCAGGCTGTCCCTTAGGACAGGACGGCAGCTGCGGCAAAACGGGCTCTGCAGCTGAAAAGGCGGCACAACCTGCAGGTACCTGTCAGAATATTCCCGTCAGACGCCTTTAGGTAAAGGCGAGGCTCCCGTCCTCGCCCACCGTAACGGGCGTGGAAAAACCCGCCCGCGCAAGTGCCGTACCGTAAAAGCCCTCTTTAAGCGTGCCCGTATGCAGGGCAAGCCCCTTACTCTCCCCTGTCAGCACCTCCTCAAGATGGTAAAGCCCGATAAGGCTTTCCACACGGCGCGCGATCGCCTCCCCACTGTCTAAAAGCAGGGTTCCTGGCAGCGCCTGTTGCAGTAAGTCCTTTAACAGCGGGAAATGGGTACAGCCTAAAACCACCACGTCAGGACGCTGTTCTTCAGGCAGCTTCTGCCACACTGCCACCTCAGAGGCCACTTCCTCCAAAGTGACAGACCCCCCTGCCATGTGCTTTTCGGCAAGACGCACGAGGGAAGTCGAACCGATACGCAAGACCTTACAGTCGCTGGCAAAGGAACCGATAAGCTCATCCGTGTAATGGCGGTGAATGGTCCCCGGGGTGGCTAATAATCCCACCACCTTACGCTGACTTAAAAGTGCGGCCGGTTTTATCGCCGGCACCGTCCCCACCACGGGAACTGACAGACAGGCGCGCAGGGCCGGCAGCACAATGGTCGAGGCGGTATTGCAGGCCACTACCACGAGACGCACATTGAGCGCCCCTGTGACAGAAGACAGCAGCTTCGTGACACGCTTTATAAGAAAAGCCTCGCTCTTGTCCCCATAGGGGAAAGCGGCGTGATCAAAGAAGTAATGGGCGTGAGAGTGCGGCAGTTTCCTGCGCACCGCGTCATAGACCGACAGGCCGCCTAAGCCCGAGTCGAAAAAAAGCAGTGAGGGAGAGGCTTTTGCTATAATCACGCCGTTTAGCTCCAGGGAATCACACGGTAAGCGAGGACTTTGCCATGTTACCCACGTTAATGGGAAAAACCGATCCTCAGCGTTATAACGCTTATCTTGAGGAAAAAACCGCGCACATTGTAAATCTTTTAAGGGAAAGGGGCATTGAACACCCCGCGCCCGTCATTCACGCCGTACCCGCGGAGCATTATCGCATGCGCGCTGAGTTCTCTCTGTACTATACACGGGAGAACGGCCACAACAGCTTTGATTACGTAATGTACGAAAAGCGCGACGGCAATCGGCAGCGCATCACGCTCTCTGACTTTCCGCCAGGTCACGCTCCCATGAGTGAGCTCATGCGGCCTTTAAAAGAACGCATCATCCGCTCGGAGATCCTCTTCTGGAAGGTGTTTCAGATTGACTTCCTCACCAACCGTGAGGACGAGTGTGTCATTACCCTGCACTATCACAAAAAGCTTGATGAAGAGCGCCTTAAGGAGGAGCTTGATACGCTGCGCGACAGCCTGTGCGGTCTTGGTTTTAAAGTCACGGGGCTCGTGGCCCATGCACGTAAGCAGGTAGTGATAAGCGGCAGCGATCGCGTTCTGGCCCGCTTTAACCTTGCCCATGGCCGCAGTACCGTCATGGAAGAGGTCGAAGGCACGTTCTCGCAGCCCAATGCCTATGCCTGTGAGGCCATGCTCAACTTTGCCTGTAAGTGCGCGGGAGATAACCCTGACGACGATCTCCTGGAGCTATACTGCGGTTCAGGCACCTTTACCGTGGCTTTAGCTCCCCATTTCCGCAAGGTGCTCGCCACCGAGGTTTCGCGTCTGCCCACCGCGACCTGTCAGCGCAACCTTACCATGAACGGCATTGAAAACACTTCCTTAGTGCGCCTGTCGGCCGTTGATGTCAGTGAGGCCCTAAATCACGTGCGTCCTTTCAAGCGCCTGTACCTGAACCGCATTGACCTTGATGAATACAACTTCAGGACGCTGTTTATCGATCCGCCCCGCGAGGGGCTGCGCTATGAGGAGGCCTTACGCTTTACCGCCTCCTTTGACCGGATTATCTACATCTCCTGCGGCATGGATTCGCTGGTCAGTGACCTTGCATATCTGACTAAAACTCATAGAATAGAGGCGCTGTCCTTATTCGATCAGTTCCCGTATACCCCGCATCTGGAAAGCGGCGTGCTACTGACGCGCAGGGACCTGGAGATCGCCTGATATGAAGAAATCCCACAAGACTCAGGGCACGGTGCTTTACTGCGAAAAACTAGCCCCCGACATGCCCGAGGATCTGCCGCGCCGTAAGCTTTTAAAGCTCTATCGCCGCGATCGTTCCATCATGCACGAGCTTCGTGATGCTACCGAGCAGAAAAAGGCTATCCATTACGTCCTTTCTCTGCAGCAGGAACGCATTCAGGATCTTGAGGACGAGTTAACCGCGACGCAGATAGAGCTTCTTGAAAAGCAAACCGGACTTAAAAGCGGGGAACTGCCGCCTGTCATGCATCACTCTGTCACTAATAACCGTCAGTCGGTGATCTGCGGCGTGCCGGTCATGCCTTTTTCCAATGAGGATCGCGTACTCTACAGCGAGATCCGCCGCGTACACATCAATAAGAAAAAAGCCTGAGTTCCCTGGCCTTCGTAAAGGAAAGAGACCGCGCCCTGGCGCGGTTTTCTTTGGTCCGCGCGAGAGCTAAAACGCAACGCGGGAGTGAGGTTTCCCCCACTCCCGCGCGTAAAGCCTGAGCTTACAGGATTACTCCATGTAGTGCTCAGGCATCGGGATCTGGGCCACGCCCGAATCCACAGCGGCCTGAGCCACGGCACGGGCCACCTTCTTTAAGAGGCGCGGATCCTGGGGCTTGGGAATGACGTAATCAGGACCAAACTCCAGATGATCAACCTGAGCGGCCTTGACCACCTCCTCAGGCACCGGCTCCTGGGCGATGAGGCGGATGGCGTTCATGGCGGCCTTCTTCATCTCCATGTTGATGCAGGTGGCACGCACGTCTAAGGTGCCTCTGAAGAGGAAGGGGAAGCACAGCACGTTGTTGATCTGATTGGGATAGTCGGAACGGCCGGTACCCATGATGATGTCCGGACGCACGCGGCGCACCAGGGCGGGATCAACTTCCGGATCGGGGTTGGAGCAGGCGAAGACCACGGCCTTCGGGGCAAGGCTCTTCACCTCATCCTCGGTCACTAAACCGGGGCCGGACACGCCTAAGAGGATATCGGCACCCTCGCAGGCCTCAGCCAGGGTCTTAGGACCGGCGTCATTGATGAAGCTGGGTTTCTCGCCGTTGTTGTACTGCGGACGGTCGGATCTGATCACGCCGTGACGGTCAACCATGAAGAACTTCTTCTTGTCAGCACCGCAGGCAATCAGGAGGTTAGAGCAGGCGACACCGGCGGCACCGGCACCCACGCACACCACCTTGCAGTCCTCGATCTTCTTGCCCTGTAACTCAAGGGCGTTAAGAATACCGGCGCAGGTCACGATGGCGGTACCATGCTGATCGTCGTGGAACACCGGCACCTTGCAGCGCTTGATAAGCTCACGCTCGATCTCAAAGCACTCCGGAGCCTTGATGTCCTCAAGGTTAATGCCGCCGAAGGTATCGGCGATGCACTCCACGGCCTTAATGAATTCATCGACGGTATTGTGCTTAACCTCGATGTCAATGGCGTTAATGCCGGCAAAACGGTTGAAGAGTAAAGCCTTGCCTTCCATCACCGGCTTGGAGGCTAAGGGGCCTAAATTGCCTAAACCTAAAATGGCAGTACCGTTGGAGATAATCGCCACGCTATTGCCCTTGCCGGTATAGCGGTAGGCGTCAGCCGGATTCTTGGCGATTTCGCGCACCGGCTCAGCGACGCCGGGGCTGTAAGCCAGCGTCAGATCGTAAGCCGTCTCTGCGGGCTTGGTGATAACGGTCTTAATCTTGCCCGGAACCGGGAACTCATGATAGGCCAGAGCGGCATCATGTAACTGCTGATGATCCAAGATATCCCCCTTGAATACTTGTCGTGATTTAAACTACGGGTCCTGCCCGTACACTTCTTTATAACGGCTATGAGTGTATAACCAAATCTGCCACTTTGATCGGCGCAGAACCTTCTCTTGGAGAAAAATTATCAGGCTTTGCGGATCAGATCGCAAAATGCCCAAAAAAGGAACATTTTTGCCTTGCAAAAGAGCCCGTAACCCTTTACGGAAGTTGCGAAAAAGTTTCTGACAGACAATCTGAAGCGCCCCTGAAAACACGCGGGAGCACGCTTCTGCGCACGCATGACGGGAGCTCAGGGGATTAAAGCCCGCGGTAAGGACCAGCGCGAGGTGAGGATCCTGCCGTCCAAGGATTCAATCATATGTAGCGTAATGCGCATGCTGACTCCTTAAGGAAAGGCCCCTGAGCGGGGCCTTAAAAAGTAAAACTAAGCGTTAACCTGTGGCGTGAGATGTTTCTTGCCCTTTACCTCGGGGGCGGCGGTGCGCTCACTCTCCGCGGTAGCGGTCGTAGCGTTAGCCGCCGGGGCCGTCTCCTCTGATTTAGGTGCCGCTTCTGTATCCCCGGCCTGCGCCACGGATTCCTGCTTTGCATGTTTCTCTGCCTCAGCCTCCCCCTGCTTCTCAGAGGCTGACTCTGCAGACGGCTCCGGCACGGCCTTAGCCTTACACTTCGGTCTTAAGAAGGTAAAGCACAGGGCGCCTACGAGAGTGCCGGCAAGGAGCGAGATGCAGATCACCCACGGTTTCTGCGCCAGGGGAATGATAAAGATGCCGCCATGCGGGGCGCACAGTCCCGCTCCTAAGCCCAGACTGATGGCACCGGCCACGGCCGAACCCGTAATACAGGAAAAACGCATGCGCTTCGGTGCCGCGGCTAAATAGGGAATGACGCCCTCGGTGATAAAGAGCAGGCCCTTCACGATGGCCTTAAAGGCCCCCTTATGCTCGCTTTCTGTGAAATGACGCCTGGCAAAGAGCGCGGCCACGCCGGCGGCTAAGGGCGGCACCATACCGCCTAACATCACCGCTCCCATGACCTGAAAACCGGGGCCGTTCTCCGGCAGACAGTCGGCTAATAAGAGCACGCCCACGGCATAGGAGATCTTATTAAAGGGCCCGCCCATGTCCGCGGACATCATGCCCGCTAACAGCGCGCCGATTAAGGCTGATTCCCAGAGCTGCGCCTCAGCTAAATAAGTGTTTATCTGCGTATCAAGGAGCATCGCCGGCACGCCGGTGACAAACTGAGCGATCAGCGTCGTTAACGTCGCGCCCACCAGAGGATAGACGAGCAGGGCGAACATCGCGTCGTGACCCTTTAAAAAGCGCGTGGCAAGGCGCGCCACTAAAAAGGCCACCGCACCGCCCACAAAACCGTTGAGCACGGCTCCGATCACTCCGGCATTGAGCATATCCGCCATCACACCGCCCGTGAAACCGGCCACGAGCGCCATGCGTCCTGCCATGGAGAAGGCGATAAAGGCGCTCAGCACGGGGAAGAGCAGCGTACCGATACTGTAGCCGATGCTCTCAAGGAAGAGCCCCAGGCTGGAGCCTTCGACAAACCACAGTCTGGCGATCGCCGACAATATACCCGCGGTAGCGGCTAAGGGCAGGATATAGGTAAGACCGCTCATCAAATGGCGGTACATCTTCATGGGAAGATGCGAGGTCTCCGTGACCGAGCTTCCTCCCGTGAAGACGGGGCAGTCAGGATCAAGGGCCTGCTTAATGAGCTCGCCCGGTTTCTTGACGCCGTCCACGACGCCCGTGCGCACCATGGGCTTGCCCATGAAGCGATCAATGTCCACGGCGCGATCGGCCGCGACAATCACGGCTTTGGCCTTCGCGATTTCCTCAGGCAGCAGGCGGTTGCGGTTACCGGCCGCGCCGTCAGCCTCGACCTTAATCGAGATCCCCATCTCATGGGCCTTGCGCTCCAGGGCCTCGGCTGCCATATAGGTATGCGAAAGGCCCGCGGGGCAGGCGGTGACGGCGACAATTTCATAAGCCGGAGACTCTTCCTTAGCGGAAGTCTCCTCCTGCACGGCCGCGCTGTCAGCGCTGACTGACGCCTCCTGAGCGGCCGCGGCCGCCTCTTTGGCTATCTCGCGCCTTTCGGCGCCATCCACACAGGCAAGAAAAGCCTCCACCGAAGAGGCGGCCATTAAATCCCTGCGGAACTGCCCGTCAATAAGCAGCGAGGAGAGCCTTGCCAGGACGTCTAAATGCGCGTCCGAGGCCTGATGGGGAGAGGCAATTAAAAAGATAAGATGTACCGGCTGACCGTCGATACTCTCAAAATCCACTCCTTCCTTCACCACCATGGCGGCAAGCCCCGGGCGGGCACAGCCGGCGCTCTTGGCGTGCGGAATGGCAATGCCCTCACCTAAACCGGTGGAGCCCTTGCGTTCACGGTCCAAAACGGCGAGCTTAAAACGCTCGGCGTCATCCAGGCAACCGGTCGTGGCTAATTTATCCACGATGTGGCTGATGGCGTCTTCCTTGCTTACCGGAGCGTAAGTCAGCTCCACGGCCCGCGGATCGAGCAGATCACGTATACGCATATGTTACCTGATGTAAAGTTATGGCTCGTCTAGAGATTATTCTTTTGCCTAAATTGTACTCTCTTTGCAAAGCTTTTTGAGATCTATTGCTCTATACAGGCACCGTTACAGGGCCTTGCGGAACAGGCGCATCGTGAGCGCTAAGGACAACACAGCGATGAGAAGCTGCGGCACGAGGAGAAAGGCGATTTCCCCGAAGGTCTGTCCTTCAAGGTACACGCGGTGCAGCGCCTCAATGCCGTAACAGAGCGGGTTAAGATAGCGCACCGCCTCGCCGAGCCCTGGCGGCATCGCCTCGAGGGGCGTGAGCAGCCCCGAAAGGATAATCGAAGGCAGCATAATGAGAAAGGAAATGACCAGGGCCTGCTGCGCTGAGCGGGCGAGCACCGAGATGGCAAGCCCCACTCCCACATAGCAGAAGGAGAAGACCGCGATCACCGCGGTAAGGGTCAGGAGCGAGCCCTGAAACGGGATCTCAAAATAACTGATGCAAATCAGGAAGAGGAGCAGAGACTGCCCCACCGCCACGGTAATGGGCGGCAGCGCCTTGCCTACGAGAATTTCAGGGGGCGTGGCGGGCGTCATGAGCAGCATGTCAAAAGTGCCCTCCTCCCGTTCGCGGGCCACGGTCATGGCCGAGAGCATCAGCACCTGAATGAGCGATAAGGCCATGATCATGCCCGTAAGGATGCTGTGGCGCGTGATGTTCTGCTCATTAAACAGGTAACGGTAACCGGGGATACGGTAGGTATCGGCATAAGAGAGGGTCACGGGACGGGCCGCGGTACGGTTAAAGAGCGTCACGTACTCATTAAGGTAGCTTAAGGCGGTGGCGGCGGAGGTGGAATTGCGCCCGTCGCCTGCAAAATAGAGCTCACCCGTGGTGGCAAAATCCGGAGGGAAATACAGGGCGAACACGCCTTCACTGTTATTGAGCGCGGCATTGGCCACGGCGCTGTTCACGTAATAACCCTGCAGGGTGAAATAGGTGCTGCCCTGCAGTCCTCCGATAAAGCGCAGGCTTAAAGGCGTGCGGCTTTCATCGGAAACGACAAAGGGGATATGCGAAAGGTTAAAGGTCGCTCCGTAACCGAAGACCAGTGACTGCACAAGGATGGGCACGATGAGGATCTTGCGCGTGCCGGGGTCGGCCCACATGGCGAGAAATTCCTTGAAGCACAGGGCGCGGATCCGCCGCCATGAGGCCTTAAGCGCCTGCAGGAAAGCTAAACGGTAGCTCATGCGGACCTCCGGTAGGTGCTCACCACCCTGACGGTCAGTCCGAAAAAGAGCCCTCCCATGACAAGGAGAATGCCGAGATTGCCAAGCAGGGTAGCGGTACTGCCACCGGATAGGGTGCAGATCTTGACCGACTCAATGGCGTAAGTGGGCGGCAGGAGCCTGCCCAGGCACTCGATAAACCACGGCACGGCGCGCAGATCGTACAGCAGGCCTGACAAAAGTACCGCCGGCATAAAGGAGAGGATGATGGAATATTCGGTGGCAAGGAAGAGATCGCGCGTCAGCGCCGAGATGAGAAGACCGATATTCAGCACCACGAAGAGGTAAGCTAAAAGCGTGAGCAGAAGCCACAGACCCGAGCCGCGCAGCGGCACCTCAAAGAGCGCGAAGTTCATGAACAGGACCACGGCCATTGAGATAAGACACAAAAGGTAACAGGGCACTAACTTGCCCACCACGAGGTCCAGGGGACTGACGCGGGCATTGAGCAGCGTCTCCAGCGTGCCGCGGTTCCATTCCCGCGCGATCATGGTCGCCCCCATCACCGCCGCCACCAGTGTCAGGATCCCCACCACCTGCCCTGGCACCAGATACCAGGCAGAGCGGCTTTCCTCGTTAAACCACATTCTGGCGCTCACCGTCACCTGAGGGACTGAAGAGACTACCGCACTTCCTCCTAAAGACGCGCTTCCGCCCATGGCCTGAGAGCTATAGGAGATAACGGATGAGGCCAGCGCGGCATTCGAGCCGTTGACCATGAGATAAGGCTCTCCTGTGGCGCTTAACTCCCCCTCAAAATACAGCCCCATGAGCGCGTGCGCTCTTAAATCCTTAAGGGCGGCCGCCGGATCCTGATAAGCCCTGAGGGCTAAATACTCCGAGCCGTTTATGGCGCTTAACCTGGCACTCACGTCCTTATCTAACACCGCGTAAACCACGCCAAGGCGCACCGGCTTAACGTCAAGGTTCATGCCGTAACCGTAAATGAGCATCATGATGACGGGCAGGATCAGGGTCAGCACCGCAAAAGAAACATCACGGCGCATTAAGGTCAGCTCCTTGACCATGAGCGCTTTAACGGTATCAAGGCGCATACTGAGCCTCCCTCGCCTTTAAAACCTCACGCTTAAAGGTGCTTTCAATGGAAAGGCGCTCCCCGTTCTCATCACGGCAGATTTCCGCAGGCTTTCCCAGGATCAGAATGCGGCCCGCGTCCTGAATTAAGAAACGGTCGCAGTACTCGGCCTCCTCCATAAAGTGCGTGGTGACAATCACCGTGGTACCGGAGCGGGCAAGCCCCAGAACACGTTTCCAGAACCTGCGGCGCGCGCTTAAATCCGCTCCCGAGGTAGCCTCGTCCAGAAAGAGAATGCGCGGGCGGTGCACTAAGGCACAGGCCATGGACAGCTGCCGCTGCAGACCAAAAGGCAGATCCCTGGCCTCCACCGCGTAAAAGTCCGCAAGCCCGAAATCACGGCTCACCTCTTCAAGACGCCGCTCCTTTTCCTCTCCGTCAAGGCCGTAGGAAAGAGCGAAATACTCAAGGTTCTGCCGCACCGTAAGCTTACCGTACAGCGAGAATTTCTGCGACACATAGCCAATGCGCGCCCGTACCGCCGCCTTAGCCGTAAACAGATTCTCACCCGTGACCATGATTTCGCCCGTGGAAGGTTTTAACAGCGCGCAGAGCATGCGGAAGGTCGTGGTCTTGCCCGCGCCATTGGGGCCTAAGAGCGCGAAGATCTCCCCCCGGTGCACCTCAAAATCAGAGCTCTCCACCGCCGTGAAGGCCCCGAAACGCCTGGAGAGATGGCGCACGGTGATTTCATCCGGCGGGGATACGTGCGCCTCCTGCAGGCCCCTCTCCCGTTCCGGTCCCGCGGGTGCCTGCCGCTCACCGTAAGCCTCCTTCCCCTGACTTTCCTGCATGGCATTAAGGCAGACGTCCTCCATGCCTGGCCTGCGCTGCGTAAGCGTAAAGCCCCCGTCGGCATAGGCGGCAAGATACGGATCGGAGCGCATCAGGGCCGCTAACTTCCCTCTGAGGCTCTCAGGCGTCATGACCTCAGGGGTTAACAGATAAAAACGCCCCTCCCGCGGACAGATATCCAGATAGGGAGTCTCAACCTCTCCCGCCCGCAGCATCAGCTCCCGCCCTGCCGCCTGAAGATCAGGCTGTAACCTTAAGTCAGCTCTCCGCAGGTTTTGTCCTACATCCTTAAGACTTAAGCTGAAGGTGCGCCCGCGCAATTGCTCACACAGACGCGCTGGCGCTCCGTCGAGCGTTAGCTGCCCGTTCCTCAGCATAAGCACGCGATCGCAATGCTCCGTCTCCTCCAGATAAGCCGTGGAGAACAGACACTGCGTAGTGCTATCCTGCAGAATTTCGTTGATAAGCGTCCAGATCTCCCCGCGCGATAAAGGATCGACCCCTACCGTGGGCTCATCCAGGATAAGGAGCTTAGGTTTTCCCGTGAGGGCAAGGCATAAGGCGAGTTTCTGCTTCATGCCCCCCGAAAGTGCTCCGGCAAGACGCTCCGTGAAGGGCGTGAGTCCCACGCGCTCAAGGAGAGTAAAGGGATAGGCGGGATCCTTTTCACCGCAAAGGCGCAAATGCAGGGCCACGTTTTCCCTGACCGTGAGATCTTCGTAAAGGCCTAAACGCTGCGACATATAGCCCACCTTGCGCGTGGTAAGCCTCACGCTTCCCGAGGATGGCAGCAGCAGACCCGCAAGGAGCTTTAGGAGCGTGGACTTGCCCGCCCCGTCCTCACCGATGAGCGCCACGCGCCGCTCCTCTCGGGCAATATCCAGCGTCAGATCCTTAAAGAGCGGACGTGAGCCATAGCCAAAGGACAGCGCCTTAAGAGCGATCGCCGTCTCCATCAGAACTCCGCGGACACCGCCTGACCTAAGCGCAGCTGCCCCTCAGGATCAGGCACGAGAATGCGCACCTCGTACATGAGATCAGGCCTTAATTCCTCGGTCTGCACGCTTTTGGGCGTAAAGAGCGCGCTGTCACTTACCGAGGCCACGCTCCCCTCAAGCGTTGCCGTAAGGGTAAAAACCCTGGCCTTATTGCCCACCTTCACGTGAGCTAACTGCCTTTCGCTTAAGTACACGCGCACTTCCTTGGGACTTACCTTAGAGAGCGCGTACACTCTCTCCCCTGCCTGCACCCGGTCGGCTAACTCATGATCGCGCACGCGGATCACTCCCGCGTAAGGGGCCACGATCTCACTTTCGCTCTGCCGCTGATATTCAAGATAGGCAAGCTCCTTAAGGCAGGCGCTATACGCGCTCTCTGCCATCGCGATCTCCTCGTCAAGGTAGCCATGCACGTAGCGATCGCGCTCCGCCCGAGCCGCGATCACCTCCTCTTTAAGCGTGCGGGCACCGTAGCAGGCGTCATCGCGTTCCTGTTCCGACACGGCCTTACGCTTATAGAGCACTCCCATGCGCTCGCAGGTGCGCGTGGCTAACGCGTAACTGGACTCTAAGGCCTTAAGCCTTGCCTCGGCTCCCGCTTTGTCCTCCTCACGGTAGCCTTTTTGCAGACGGCTGTGATCGGCCTCTAATCCCGCGCATTGCGCGGCGCGGATCTTAAGCTGATGGGACAGGGCCTCTGTATCGAGGCGCGCTAACACCTGCCCCTTCTCCACACTCTCCCCTTCCTCAACGGCGAGATACTCAATCTTGCCGGCCCTCTCAAAGGACAGCGCGCTTTCCTTCACGTCCACGAAGCCGTGCGCACGACGCTCTGTCTCAGCGCTGTCAGTCAGGAAATAAGCATAGACACCCGCCCCCGCGAGGGTAAGGCACAGCAGTGCCACGAGCGTTTTTTTCGGAATCATACTCTCACCCTGTTTCACTTAGCCTGCGGAAAAGTTCATTGTAGGCAGGCCTTCGGCCCGGCGCTGTGATCAGGCATGGATTTCAGACGCGGTAACTGAGAAAAATTCCTGATTTCTAAGGCGCAGGGCTGAGCCCCGCTTAGGTGAGAGCCTCAGCCCGCTTAAGAGAAACCGTCTAGAAAACCTTAAAGCCTTCCCTGACAAAGACGGGGATTTCTGAAAGCGGAGCGGGTACCGTGACGTACCGCCCGCCCTCCGACACTTCACCGGATGAGAGATGCCGCCACTGAGCCCCGGCAGGCAGATAGACGCGTTTTTCTCTCTGCCCTGCCTCATACACGGGACAGATGAGGAGCGCGGGACCTAGCAGATGCTCATCCTCCACCTCCCATGCCTCAGCATCACCGGGGAAATCGTAAAAGAGCGGTCTCATCACCGGAGTGCCCCTCTCATGAGCCTCCCGCATGCACTCCTTTAAATAGGGCTTTAATCTGACGCGCAGCTTAAGATGCTCTGTGCAAATCGCGAGCACCTCCTCGCCATAGGCGTAGACCTCGTTAGGTCCTCCCGAGCAGCAGACGGATCCGCCCGTGGTGCCAAGGCGCTCCTGACGGGGCTCCCTGTCGCCATGCACGCGCATCACGGGACAGAAAGTGCCCCACTCAAACCAGCGCGCAAAGAGCTCACGGTACGCGGGATCCTGAGGATTGCCGCCGTGAAAGCCGCCGATATCAGTCGTCCACCACGGGATACCGGCAAGTCCCATGTTAAGCCCCGCCGCTATCTGATTACGCAGCGCCTCAAAGGTGGGCGCGATATCTCCCGACCACACCAGGGCACCATACTTCTGCGCCCCCGCCCACGCGCAGCGCGTAAGGCTCACGACTCCCTCCTCTCCGTCCGCGGTCAGTCCCTCGTAAAAGGTGCGGACATACTCCACCGGATAGAGATTACCCACCTCAAGACAGGAACCTGCATGATAGCGGTAATGGTCAAAGTCATACACAGCGTACTCGGGCTCGGCGACGTCTAACCAGAACGAGCGCACCCCCTTCTGTACGTAGTTTTTACGGATGATGTCATAGACAAAGGCGCGGGCTTCAGGGTTAGTGGCGTCAAAGTGCGTGGTGGGAGCCATGAAATCCATGACGTAATTAAGACCGCGGCGCGTGTGGATAAGATAGCCGCGCTCATTTAAGGCCCCGAAATTGACCGAGGCGCGCTCCACGGTAGGCCATACCGACACCATGAGACGCACGTTAAGTTCCTTAAGTCTGGCCACGAGCCGTTCCGGGTCGGGAAAGAAGGTACGGTCAAAATCCCAGTCGCCCTGATGAGGCCAGTGAAAGAAATCGAGCACGATAACGTCAAGGGGCAGGCCGCGTTTCCGGTACTCCTCGGCCACGGCGATAAGCTCTTCGGAGGTACGGTAGCGCAGTTTGCTCTGCCAGAAGCCAAGGGCGTAATCGGGCATCAGCGGCACCGTGCCCGTCACGGCGGCGTAATGCTCCTCAATCGCCGCCGGCGTCTTTCCCGCCGTCACCCAGTAATCTAAGCTGTCCGTCACGTGGGCCTTCCATTCCGTCACGTTGCGCGCGAAGGTCACCGTGCCCACGGCGGGATTATTCCACAGAAAGCCGTAGCCTCTTGAGGAGACCAGAAACGGCACCGAGGCCTGGGAATTGCGCTGCGCGAGCTCCAGGGTGCAGCCCTTGAGGTTAAGGTAAGGCTGCTGATACTGCCCCATGCCGTAGAGTTTTTCGCCTTCACAGGCCTCAAAGCGCGCCGTCAGCGTGTAGGAGGAACCCGCATGGGGGATAAACTCCCTGCCGCTAATCTCAAGGGCGCTTAAATCCTTTGAGGCGCTGTCAAGGCGGTTGCGGGCGTATTCCTCTAAAAGCACCTTCCCGGATGCGTCTCTAAACACCAGTTTTCCCGAGGCCTCAAAGATGGCGGTAAGATCTCCGTTGCGGATGGAGGCGCACGGCACCCTCACTTCCTTAACTCCCGGGAAATTGGACACCACCTGACGGGTCTCCTCAAAGAACCTGATTTCAGGCTGAGTCTGCCTCTCACTTAGAGGGTGGGACAGCGCGTAACGCGGCTTAAGCTTAAGCTCTCCCTCAGGAACGCTGATAACGTGCAGGGCGTCGGGTCCGTGCGGGATAACCGCGGTCAGGGCGTGCCCCTGCCGGCAAAAAAGCACCCCGTCCTTAGCGTAAAGTATATTGCTCATGGAAGATTTCCTTACTGGGGGCCGCCTCAGCGCGAACCATGGTTCAGAACTCCGCAGGCGGGGTTTACCCCTGTGACAGACCGGGATCTCTCCGGCCCGTCTCCATTGTAAGAAAAAGCTTGAGTTCTAAACAGCGTCCCAGGTCTCAGTCCTAAAGATTCACACCTGACGCGAGCAGATCACGCCGCATGCCTGCGTACACACCGTGGCGGCATCCTCAAGGGACTGATCCATATCGAGGGACGGCATCTCCTCACGCGGATGGCCCACGGGACGGGCGGGAATGCCGGCCACCGTGGTATGCGGCGCGACGGGATGCAGCACCACCGAGCCTGCACCGATTTTCGCGCCGGCCCCGATACGGATATTGCCTAAAATCTTCGCGCCCGCGCCAATCATGACACCCGCCTCCACCTTGGGATGGCGGTCGCCCTCTTCCTTACCCGTACCGCCTAAAGTCACTTCCTGCAGGATGGAGACGTCATCCCCCACCACCGCCGTCTCGCCGATAACAAGACCCGTGGCGTGGTCAAACATGAGCCCGCGTCCTAAGCGCGCCGCGGGATGAATGTCCACGGCAAAGACATTGGAAATGACGCTCTGCAGGTAACGGGCCAAATCGGTACGCCCCTCCTGCCACAGAAAGTGCGCCACCCGGTAGGCCTGAAGAGCGTGACAGCCCTTTAAATAAAGAAAAGGGATGGTAAGGCGCGCCGAGGCCGGGTCACGGGAGATCACCGCCTGCATGTCCGCCACCGCGGCATTGAGAATATCGGGCTCCTTGCGGTAAGCGTCAAGACACACCTGAAAAAGCGTGGCACGGCTTAATACCGCCGTCTCAAGGCGCGCGGAGATGAGAGCGGCGAGGCCTTCGGCAAAAGTGGTTCTCTGTAAGATGGCCTCATCTAAAAAGGCCCTCAGCATCGGCTCGCGCACGAGGATCTCCCGCGCCTCCGCCTTCAGCTTCTCCCAGAAATCCTTCACGCTCTGAGATTCACGAACTACCATAAGCGCTCCCTGTTAACGACGGAGCAGGCGTTATCCTGCAAATCGTTGCGGCCATAAAACTGAATATCCCGGTAAGTGGCGGCCTCGTCAGGTTCCATGTGTATGGTAACGTCAGCGTCCGGATAGAGCTTAAACACCGCGTTCTCGGCACGGGTGGCGATTTCATGCGCCTCCTTTAAGGTCACCTTACCGTCGATCACCACGTGACACTGAATAAAGCACTGCGGGCCGGCCTTACGGGTTCTGAGATCGTGCAGGGACTTCACGCCCTGCACCTCCAGCAGGTTCTTGATGATTTCCTCATGCTCCTTAGGCGTCAGCGAGCGGTCTAAAAGCGTCGCCACGGCCTGTAGCGCGATATGCACCGAGCCTTTGAGAATAAACACGCCGAGGATGGCGGCAAAGAGACCGTCGGCCCACAGGTAGCCTAAGTTGGAGAGCACCAGGGCAGCGATCACGCCCATGTTTAAGATGAGATCAGAAAGATAATGATAACGATCGGCACCCACGGCCTGCGAACCCGTCACCTTGCACACAAAAGCCTGATAGGAAACGAGCAGCACCGTGATCACCATCGAGGCGATGGAGACGTAAATGCCCAGGTCCACGAGCTCTAAAGGCACGGGATCCTTTACCCGCGCCACGCCATGGAAAATGAGCAGAAACGCCGAGCCGCCGATAAAGGCCGCCTGGGATAAGGAGGCTAAGGCCTCGGCCTTAAAGTGACCAAAGCGGTGATCCCGGTCCGGCGGGGTCAGGGCAAAACGTAGCGCCAGAAGATTCACGAGCGAGGCTGCCAGATCGAGCACCGAGTCCGTAAGCGAGGCTAACATGCTTGACGAGCCGCTGTAGAGCCACACGCCGCATTTAAGGGCAATCAGGGTTCCGGCCGTGGCGATGGACGCCGCTCCGGCGCTTAACACTAGAGTACGGTATTTACGGTCAATGGGTGAGGCACTCATGGTAAGGTCCTAAACAATTCTCTGCCCCACGGGCTGCCTTGGCTTTGAAGAGCAAATGCTTAACTGAGCCGCTATTGTAACAGTCTTCACCTCAAAGCTTGGGAAAGTGAGAAAAAAGTGCGTTCTTTCCCTTCCGGAGTACAGGCCGGCGTCCGGCTTTTCCCCGCCAATACTAAAAAAAGCGGCCTTTGCCACACTTTTTAATGGCCCACCCGCCCCTTTCACCCCCTATAATGAAAGTGGCAGACATGAGAAGGTTCGCCCTTCTGTTCCTCATGCGTTTTCAGCGTCTTTAAGGCAAGGCAGGTGTGGCATGTACGTGACCAATCTCTTTATCAATAAGATCTTGCGCCTCGTGTTCTACTGGCCGATCCGCATTACCGCCACCTGCGAGGCCATTCCCTTTGAGCCTTTAAAACATATTAAGCTTGACCCGGAAAAGCCCGTCGCCTACGTCACCGTTTCATCTTCGGTGGGGAATCTACTCACCATTGAGCGCCTCACGCAGCAGTTAGGCTGGCCCTCGCCATTCACGGATTTAAAGATAGGCACTCATACCCTGCGCCGTACCGCCTGTCTCCGTACCCCCAATCTTTTCTCGCGCCATGCCTACAAACGCGATTTAAACCATATCTTCAAAGACTGGCTTGAGGCCTGTAAAGAGGCCGGTACCGATCTGCAAATCGTGCCCATCACGGTGCTGTGGTCCCGCAACCCCTCTTATGAGGGCATTGCCTTAAAGGGCATTGACGGCGCTAACTCCTCGTGGGGTAAATTCCTTACCCTGACCTTTGCCGGCCGCGATAACTGCACCATCATCTCCGATCCCTTCTCGCTCCTGAAGTTAGCCGAGCGCCTCGATTTTGAAAATCGTCCCCAGCTCCTTAACCGCCTTGCCTCCCTGCACTTTTTAAACAAGGCCCGCTCAGTGGTGGGACAGCCTTTCCCCAACCGCAATCTTCTCATTGAAGACATGCTGACGCGCCCCGGCACCCTGGCGGCCATGCAGGAGGAAATGGAGAGCACGGGAGCTTCCGAGGAAGAACTTAAAAACCGCGCCCGCAATATTCTGCAGGTCATGGTCGCCGACACGCGCTATCCGCTGTTAAAGTTTCTCAATACCATCATCTCCTCGCTGTGGCGCCGCCTCTATCACGGTCAGACCATTCTGGGAGCCGCCCGCGTGCGTGAATTAGTACAGACGGGACATGAGATCATCTATATCCCCTGCCACCGCTCGCACATGGACTACATCCTGCTCTCCTTCGTGATTTTCCATGAAGGACTGCCCATCCCGCAAATCGCCTCCGGTGACAATCTGAATTTCTTCCCCGTAGGTCCCTTTATCCGCCGCTGCGGCTCGTATTTTATCCGCCGCAAGATGAAGGGCGACAAGTTCTACACCGCCTTATTCCGTGAATACCTCTCGGTGCTCTTCGAGCGTGGCTATGCCACCGAGTTCTTTATTGAAGGCGGACGCTCGCGTACCGGCCGCACCCTGCCCCCGCGCACCGGCATGGTTTCCATGACCGTTCAGGCCCAGCTGCGCGGTATTGAGCGCCCCATCGCCTTCATCCCCACGTATTTAGGTTATGAGCACGTCATGGAGGTGGGCTCCTACATGCGCGAGCTCTCCGGTCAGAAGAAGGTCAAGGAAAGCGCCGGGCAGCTACTGGGTATTTTCAAGCGTCTGCGTTATTACGGCCGCGGCTACGTCACCTTCGGCGAACCGGTCATCGTGCCCCGCTTCCTCTCCCAGGCCGTGCCCAACTGGCGTCAGGATATCGATCCCACGGGCAGGGCCCGCCCCGCGTGGCTCCATGAGACCGTGGATAACATGGCCCACGAGATCATCGTCAAGCTCAACGACTCGGCCACCATCAACGGCATCAATCTCTGCGCCCTCGCCATCATGAACGATGACGATCACACCATGAGCCTCAGAGTGCTGCGCCGTACCCTGCAGCTCTTTTTAACCGTTTTAAAGGTCGATCCCGACCGCGAAAAATCCCTGCCCAAAGAGGACATCACCACGCTCATCCGCCAGGCCTTCGAGCTGCGCAAATTCCACACCTACGACGTGGGCGAGGATATGAAGTTCGTCCGTCCCTCGCATGGCCAGACCCTGCAGCTGACTTATTTCCAGAACAACATTCTCCATCTCTTCGCGCTGCCGGCCCTAATTGCCAACATTCTCATCCGCAACGGCCACATTCAGCGCTCGGACGTGCGTACCCATACCCGCTCGCTCTTTTACTTCCTGCGCCACGAGCTTTACTCCGCCGTGCCCGAGGACAAGCTGGACGGTCTTATCGAGAAATACATCGACACCTTCCTAAACGAAGGCTATATCACGCAAAGCGACGGCATTCTCTACATTTCAGGCGACGGCTATCAGGAGTTCTCCATCCTCTCGCGCTCGATACGCTCAAGTCTCCTGCGCTATTTAGTCGGCGTGACGGCCTTAAAGCAGACTGTCCCCGGTACCAGTACCGTGGATAATCTCATCGACAACTGCCTGAAGCTTGCCAAGCGCCTGCCCGAGGATGTCACCTACAATTCCCCGGAATTCGCCGATCCCATCATGTTCCGCATTCTCTGCAATACCTTTATCCGTCACGCTTATTTTACGGTACGGGAGGACGGCACCATCGATCCCAATATGCCCAAGGTACAGAAGCTGGTGCGCGCCGCCGAACCGCTCCTTGCCGCCCGTGACGTCAAAATTCTTAACGGACAGGATATCAACGCGCCCGATCCCGAGCCCGTGCCTGAACATAAGGTCAGGCTCAAGGTAGCGCCCAATCCTTTCCGCGACTAGTTCTTCACTGCACGTCTGTGCCCACTGTCCGCTCCCGCGGACAGTGTTTTTTTTTTTTGCACTTAAGACTCACTTTAAAGCCCTGCGCCACTGGCCGATATGTAATTAAGTACGCGCCAAACCGGCACTTTGCGTTGCGCAAAGCCTCACTTTAGCTACAATGGAAATACTATCTGCATGAGGGAATTACGATGGCCGCATTTAAAAGTCTGCCCGCTTTCTTTAAAGCCTTAAGCCTCAGCCTTATTCTGCTGAGTGCCGGACTTATGCTCAGTACCTTCCATGTCACAGCCGCCCTCGCCGCTGAGGAGGCCGCACCCGCAGAGGCTGCCGGAGCAGAAGGCGAAGGCGCCGCCGCGCTCGATGCCATCATGTCCGCCCCCGAAATCGGCTATTACGTGTTAAAGCCCGATTTCACGACCAATCTCTTCTCCTCAGGCGTAGGCAAGCTTCACTATGTACGCGTGCAGATGACCCTGATGCTCGCCGACAGCCGTGACGCCGATTTCGTCAAATCGGTAGAGCCCTTAGTGCGTGACGCCGTACTTTCCATCTTAGGCGCTCAGGATTACGCCGAGGTCTCCTCGGCCGCAGGCCGCGAGAGTATCCGCGCCGAATGCCGCAGCCGCATCGGCGAGCTCCTGAAAAGCCGCCTCGAGCGTGACGTGGTCTATGACGTGCTCTTTACCAATTACGTCTATCAGTAGCGTGCAGGGCTCACAGCCCTGTGGCTTCGCAGGATACGGAAGGTAAAGCTCAGGGCAGGATTTTCCTGACCTGAGGCATTTAAAGAGGCTTAAGCCTGACGCTCCGGGTTGAATTTAACGTCATAGTCAATGATGAAGGCCGCAAACTCCGGGGAATTAAAGTCCACGCAGCCCTTGCCCGTATCCAGGCCTTTTAAGGTCTGCATTTCCGAAGCGCTTAACTCAAAGTCCGTGCTGTGCAGGTTTTCCACCATGCGCTCTTTGTGCACGCTCTTGGGGATCACCACAATCCCCTGCTGCGTTAAGAAGCGTAAGGCCACCTGCGCCGTGCTCCTGCCATGGGCTTTAGCTATCGCGCTTAACACGGGATGGGTGAAGATGCCCTGCCCGCCCTGGGCTAAGGGAGACCAGGCCATGAGGCGCATGCCGTAGGGCTCCATAAGCCTGCGCGTCGGTTCTTCCTGATAGAAGACGTGGGTCTCAGCCTGCAGCACGGCGGGCTTTATCTCACAGTGGCGCAGCATGTCCACAAGCCTTGCGCCGTGGAAATTGCTAAGACCGATGGCTCTGACCTTGCCTGCGGCGAGGGCTCTTTCCATAGCGCGCCACGTACCGTAATAATCACCGAAAGTCTGATGGATGAGCATGAGATCGATATAGTCGGTCTGAAGCTTTTTTAAGCTCCCGTCAATGCTCTTTAAGGCCGCCTGCTCGCCTGCGTTGGAGATCCACACCTTATCGGTGATGAAGATCTCCTCACGGTCAAGGCCGGAGGCCTTTATACCCCTGCCCACGCCCTCTTCATTGTAATAAGCCTGCGCGGTGTCAATGAGACGGTAACCGACCTCTAAGGCCTCGCGCACGGCCCTTTCACAGTCTGCAGGCGCAATCTGATAGACGCCAAAGCCCACTAAGGGCATATTCTCAATGGTATTAGTCATGGATAGTATGGGTTCCTATAAAACGGGTAACAGAGAGATCCTGATCGTCATAAATGGGGCTCTTGCCGGTATCCAGAGCGGCAATGGCACTCATTTCGGCGTCGGTTAAGGTGAAATCCAGGCAGTGAAAATTCTCTTCCATGCGCTCTTTACGCACGCTCTTGGGAATGACCACCACCTGACGCTGATTGAGCCAGCGCAGGATGACCTGGCCCACCGTTTTGTGATGGGCGGAGGCGATCTGCGTGAGCACCGGGTTTTCAAAGATACCGTTCTTGGCCTCGGCAAAGGGCGACCACGCCTCGTGCACGATCCCCTCGGCGCTTAAAAACACATGGGCCGCGGTCTGCTGGAAGAAAGGATGCGTCTCTAACTGATTGACGGCAGGCTTAATCTCATTGTGCAGGAACAGATCCTGCAGTCTCTCGGAGGAGAACGAGGTCACACCGATGGCCTTCACCATACCTTCCTTATAGAGGCGCTCCATGGCCCGCCACGCCGCGTAGTAATTGCCGTAAGGCTTATGGATAAGGTAGAGATCGATGTAATCGAGCTTTAACCTCTTTAAGGACAGCTCGCAGGCCTTTAAGGCGTCATCGTATTCGTGATCCTGTACCCACAGCTTGGTGGTCACGAAATACTCGGAGCGCTTAAGACCGCTGTGCGCCAGGGCAGCGCCCACTTCCTCCTCGTTAAAGTAAGAGGCCGCGGTGTCAATATGCCGGTAACCCACCTCCAGGGCATCGGTTACCGCACGCTCGGTGTCCTCTCTGGGGATCTGAAAGACGCCAAAACCGATGGCCGGCATCATGACCCCGTTATTTAGCCGTACGCTTTGCATAAATACTCCTTTTATTTTCCCTAAACGGTGTTAAGGCAGAGCTTAAACTCATGTGCCCCACCCGCGCGCCGTTGTACCTCTTTCTGAGATACAGAATAGTCATGCGCCAGGTGTAAGGCTTTACCCGTAGCGGGGATAGATTTTCACTTTTCGGAGTTATTATGTTAAGTGACAGCGGCCTTGGCCTGTACTTTGCCGATCATCCTGCAGAGCTGCTTACGCCATCCCATGTAAACGACATTCTGCACGTGCTCATCACGGGCGGCTCCGTAAGTTTTTACCTCAAGGAGACTTTATTTAACGCCGTAAAGTACGATTACCTCATTTTCCCCAACCCAGCTCTCGTCAAACACCTCTGTACCTCCGCGGACTTTACGGCTCAGGTCATGAGCTTTACCGGGGATTTTAACGCCCGCGTTTTCATCCGCAGCAATTACGGGGCGATTGGCCATTGCGCGCTGCTCCAGAACCCCGTGATGCGCTTAGACGGACGCGATTTTGAACACTGCCGGCACGATCTTGCCTATCTTAAAGAACGCGCTCTGCAAAACGATCACCGCTTTCACGCAGAACTTGTGGGAAATCTCTTCGTGGCGCACGTGCTCGATCTCTTTGACATTCATATGCGCCAGCACGCGGAACTTAACGTCTCGGCATCAGGGGCGGCACTTTTGAACCGTTTTGTGGAACTGCTCTACGCAGGTCATGCCGCCACGCACCGCGAGGTGCGCTATTTTGCAGACCGGCTCTACGTAAGTCCCCACTATCTTAGCGAGGTATGCCGCAAGGCCAGCGGTGAAAGCGCCTCAGACTGGATTGAGCGTTTTGCCGTCAGTGCCGTGACCGCTCTCTTAAACGACAAGACCCTGACTCTGACCCAGATCGCCGAGCGTCTGAATTTTTCCTCGCTTTCCTATCTGACGCGTTTTGTGAAAAAACATCTTGGCCTGACACCCTCGGCTTACCGGGACTCCCTGCAGGAGCGACTGAAAGCAGGAACGGCGTAAGCGCAGCGCTAATCTCTGCATACAAACCGAAGCTATGTGCAGAGCGTACCCCAGTTGAAAGTGCTAAGCCCCGGCTTCTGTATCCCTGCCCAGCGTCACTGACTGAGTGCAGAGAAACCGCTATAATAATCACAGAGAGACGTCTCTTACGCATTCCCAGCCCCGTCTTCCCGGGAAAGTGGAGGTAACGTTATGCCGGATTTTGAAGAGCTGCAAGACAGACTGCCGATTTCCTGCCAGTCCTTTTCCGAACTGCGCAGCAGCGGTCTGGTCTATGTCGACAAGACCGCCTTCGTGCAGAAACTTGCCCGAAACAAACAGCCGCGCATCCTGACCCGTCCCCGCCGCTTCGGCAAAAGTACGCTGCTCTCCACCGTGGAGGAACTCTTCCTGCACGGCCTTGAGCCCTATGACGGGCATGACTCATACTTTAAAGGGCTTTCCATCGAGAAAACGTGGCAGGATCAGGGGCGTTACCTTGTGCTGCACCTTGATTTTTACAGACTAAACTCCATGAGTGCCACGGTTGGGGAGTTTCATACGCGGCTGATGCGGAGGATCGCTGATTTCTGCGAAGAAC
>DVOQ01000003.1 GCA_018713485.1 Candidatus Avisuccinivibrio pullicola | reverse complement strand
ACAGCCCGCTGGCATGGACAGCACTCTGTGATGGGGAAGATCTCAGGATGTACAGCACTCAGCGCTCTTAATCTTTGAGAGGACGCGCTCAGTCAGGGAGTTTAAAGTCACGGCAGAAAACTGCATGAAGCACTGGCGCAGAGGCTCTCCCCGAAGCTGATTAATGTGAGCTCTCTTAACGTGACATGTGGCACTCATCCTTAAAATGGAGACACGGTCACACATTGTCAGTGCTCTTTTCCCTACAATAAAGGCGTCTAAAGCTAAATGTTAAAAAGGAGTTGAACTTTATGACCTGCATGTATTGCGATGAGCAGAACGAAGTACGCAATAAGATCCTCATCAAGGTCTGCGATTTACCCTATTCAACCCTCTTCCTCCTTAAGAATCAGAATCACCTAGGGCGCGTGGTGGTGGCTTTAAAGACCCACCGCGAGGAACTCTTCATGTTAACCGATGAAGAGCGTCAGGGCTTCTTCTCCGACGCAGCCCGCGTCTCCAAAGCCATGAAGGAACTCTTTAACCCCGCCAAGATCAACTACGGCGTCTTCGGTGACGGCGTACCCCATTTCCACCTCCACATGGTGCCCAAATACAAGGACGGGCTGCAGTGGGGCCACTTCTTCTGGGACAAGGGCCTTGAGGAAGTCACGCTCACGGACGAGGAATATGCCAAGATGGCCGCCGATTACCGCGCCAAGTTAGGCGTCTGACCTTTTTTCTTTTCTTTGTTTGCACCTCAGGGGACGCCATGCGTCCCCTGTCCTCTTAGCGCGGCCGTGGCGAATAGCTCCACTCTTTTCCGGCGCTTATTTCCCTTACCTTTAAAAGCACTTCCTCTTCACTTAAGGGTCGGAAATCACTGACATCCATACCCACGTTAAGCGCGTTGTAAAGCCGATCGGTGCGCTCATTGCAAAAGGTTGAGTTGTGGATATGTCCGTAAAGATGCACGTAATGAGCGTCCGGGGTGCCGTTCCAGAAGAGGATCGGATAGTGAAAGAGCACAAAGGTATTACCGCTCTCCCCTTTAAGCTCCTTATAGTCCACCACCTCGGCAAAGAACTTCAGCAAGGGACCTGTATAGAGCGCCCTAGGGTCGTGATTGCCGAGAATGAGATGCTTATGGCCGTGTAAGGCCTTAAGGTAAAAGACCGGATCGCGCCGCGAGCGATAACAGAAATCCCCCAGAATGAAAACCGCATCCTCCTCACCTACACAGGCGTTCCAGTTGTCAATGAGCGTACGGTCCATCTCCTCCGCGTCCTTAAAGGGACGGGAGCAGGACCTTATGATATTGGCGTGCCCGAAATGGGGATCGGCGGTGAAAAAGTTCATAAGACTACGGGCCCTTGCGGGCCCGTTCTCCTTTACTGTCTTTCCTAAGCGCTTTTTTAGTAGAAGCCGCTCGGTTTTTCCGAGAGATTGACCATGATGTTCTTGCACTGCGTATAGTGATTGAGCACCATCTTGTGCGTCTCACGGCCAATGCCCGACTCCTTGTAACCGCCAAAGGGCGAGCCTTCTGGGATCTGATTGTAGGTGTTGACCCACATGCGTCCCGTGCGCACCGCCATGGCCACGCGCAGAGCGCGGTTGATATCGGCCGTCCACACGGCACCGCCTAAGCCATAAATGGAGTCATTGGCCATGGCGATGACTTCCGCCTCGTCCTTAAAGGGAATGACGCAGGCGACGGGGCCGAAGATCTCCTCCTGGGCTACGCACATGTCATTGCGCACGTTGCCAAGCAGCGTGGGCCGCATGAAGGCACCGGAAGCAAGATCGCCCCCTACCTTCTCGCCGCCGCAGAGCACCGTGGCTCCCTCGGAGACGCCCTTCTGCACCCAGCCTAAGATCTTCTCCAGCTGTCCTGAGTTCACCTGCGAGCCCATCTGTACGCCTTCCTCCCAGGGAAGGCCCACTTTGACCTTATTAAAGGCCTCGATGAGGCGGGGCACGAAGGTGTCATAGAAGCTTTCCTGCACGAAGATCCTCGAACCGGCACAGCACACCTGGCCCTGATTGAAGAGAATGCCCAGCTGCGCACCGTCAATGGCCTGCTCAAGGCGGCAGTCCTCAAAGTAGATGTTAGCGCTCTTGCCGCCCAACTCAAGCGTCGAGGGAATGAGACGCTTAGCCGCCGCCAGGGCCACGTCGCGGCCCACCTCGGTCGATCCCGTGAAGGCCAGTTTGTCAAAGCCCTCATGCTCTAACATGTAATTGCCCGAGCGGGACCCCGCTCCGGTAATGACGTTAAAGACGCCGGCGGGAATGATGTCCTGGGTAAGCTCGGCGAAACGCAGCACGGACAGCGAGGTCGAGGACGAGGGCTTGAAGACGGTGCAGTCACCGGCGGCAAGCACGGGAGCTAACTTCCAGGCGGCCATGAGGAAGGGGAAGTTCCAGGGCACGATCTGTCCCACGATACCGATAGGCTCGCGCAGCACGATGGAGAGGAAGGCATTGTCAAGGACGGTGGCCTCGCCCTCTTCAGCGAGAATGACACCGGCGAAGTAGCGGAAATGCTCGGCGGCATACGGAATGTCGATGGCCAAGGTTTCACGCAGCGGCTTGCCGTTGTCCACGCTCTCGATTAAAGCCAGTTCTTCCTTATGTTCGTCGATGATATCGGCTACCTTATTTAAGAGTTTGGCCTTCTCGGAGGGTTTTACCCTTGACCATGCGGGGAAAGCGGCCTGCGCGGCCTTCACGGCTTTATCCACGTCCGCGCGCGAGGCATCGGCAAAAGAGCAGAGTTTCTCGCCGTTAGCGGGACAGAAGGCGTCCAGGGTCTTATTTCCCTCGGCGCTCACCCATTTACCGCCAATATAGAGATCGTAACGGTCCTTTAACTTAAGTGCAGCGGGCAACATAGTTAATCCTCCAGTGCTTAGTTTGACTGAGTCCATTAAAAAGAAAGCAGAAAAAACTGTCGAGGCTAACTGCGAATCTTTATCAAAGTCTTTGATCTGAAAAATAAATCTGTGATAAAGACCGCATTTTGAACAGAGACTATGAGATTTTTCGCGGCGTTTAACCGCCAGAGCTGTAGATCCGGGACGCACGGATCAGGGAGCGGCAGGGCGGCAAAGTTTGTCACTAAGCGGCAAAAGCGTGCACAGCGCGCCGGATCTTACGGGACAGAGCTCCTTTCCTTACGAGACAGAATCCTTTTAACACCCTGATTTTTAAAAACTTTAATTAAAAAGGCAGTTTCATGGCGCAAATCTGGCACGCTTTTTTCATAGAGAGGGTCATACAAATATAAAAGCTACTCAGGAGAAGAAATTATGGCTCTCTACGTTAACACCAATATCTCGTCGCTCAATTCGCAGCGTAAGCTTACGAACGCGACCAACGCCCTCAATACCACCTATCAGCGCCTGTCCTCGGGACTTAGAATTAACTCCGCCAAGGATGACGCCGCGGGATTGCAGATCTCCGATCGCATGACCTCGCAGATCAATGGCTTAAATCAGGGTAACCGCAACGCCAATGACGCCATTGCCCTGGCACAGACCACCGAAGGGGCCATGGAGGAAATCACCACCATGCTCCAGAGGATCCGTACCCTGGCCGTGCAGGCCGGTAACGGATCCAATACCACCAAGGATCGCGAGTCCATTCAGGAAGAGGTCACCTCGCTGTGTCAGGAAATCACGCGCATCGCCTGCCGTACCACTTTTAACGGCCAGACCATTCTTGCCGGTGTCAGAACTGGTACTGATGCCACTTCGCAAAACGGCGGTCTTTACGGTGTGGACAGCCTCCTTGACGACGAGGGCCTCTTAGCCTTCCAGGTGGGCTCCAACGCCTATGACACCATTTCCATCGATCTGGCGCAGGGTTTCTCGCTCTATTCCCTCGCCATGAACGCCGATTACGATCACATCACCGGCGGCACCGAGATTATAGATGATAACAAAGTCATGACGCTGGATGACTTTATCGCCGAGGACGCCTCCACGACCTCGGGCGTGGTCATCGAAACCGTGGGCCAGGGACAGGACGCGCAGGACATCGTGCGCTTCTCGGTGTCCACCCAGGGATCCGCCCAGGCCACCTTAGCTTCCATTGACGCCTTAATCCAGGTCGTGGACGGCAAGCGGGCGGAACTAGGCGCCATGCAGAACCGCCTTGAGTCCACCATCCGCAATCAGTCGAGCATTTCCGAGAACACCTCGGACGCGCGCTCGAGGATCCGTGACACCGACTTTGCCGAGGAATCGGCCAATTTAACGGCGCAGACCATCATTCAGCAGGCCTCGCAGACCATCTTAACCCAGGCCAATCAGCGCCCGCAGATCGCCCTCTCGCTCCTGCAGGGCTAAATGACCATTATTCAAAGCTTTCTCTCCTGAGCGCAAGCTCATTTGGCCGGAGGCAGCCCTCCGGCATTTTTTTTGCCCGCCCTCTCTTAAGAACTGCCCCTCTGAGAGCTCCCCCACCGGCTAATCTTCACAATCCGGCAGCCATGCCACCGGAGCGCAGGCCCTCTGGATTAAGCCAAAAGTAAGGCGCCGCCCCACACCCGGGGCTACGTAACGCCGCAGCGCCTGCGCGCGGGCTCTATCTCAGTCCTCAGTTAAAACACTGAGCTTACAGCGCCTGAAGACCGGCACGCTAAGCGCCCTCAGGGCCATCCAGCCCCGCTTAAGTCCTGCGGCAAAATTTGCCGCGATGGACTCAGGCGATCCCTGCTTACGGCCTCACTTAAATTTATCTCTTTATTTTTCAGTAAGTTACAGTAATACTTAAAACCTGGCACGCTTTTTTCATAGAGAGGGTATAAGCCCGGGAGCGGCAAGGCAGGAGAGAGCCTGCCGCAGGAGAGAACCCGGAATAAATAAAGGAGATAATAAAATGGCTCTGTATGTAAACACCAACGTTTTATCAATCAACGCGCAGCGCAAGCTGACTAACGCGACCAATTCACTTAACACCACCTATCAGCGCCTGGCCTCGGGACTTCGGATTAATTCCGCCCGTGACGATGCCGCCGGATTGCAGATCACCGATCGCATGACCTCGCAGATCAACGGCTTAAATCAGGGTAACCGCAACGCCAATGACGCCATTGCCCTCGCTCAGACCACCGAAGGGGCCATGGATGAAATCACCTCCATGCTCCAGAGGATCCGTACCCTGGCCATTCAGGCCGGCAAC
>DVOQ01000019.1 GCA_018713485.1 Candidatus Avisuccinivibrio pullicola | reverse complement strand
CGGTGCCACCGTGGGAGTCCAGGTGCAGAAGGACGCCTTCCAGTTCGGCTTAGGCGTCAACTACACCGGCTCTGACAACACCGACGAGTTCGGCGTGGGTGCCAATGCCCGCTTCACCTTCTAATCTGACTCAGCCACAGAGCTGAATCAGCATGAACCTGAGCCCCTGCTCACGCGGGGGCTCTCAGGGAGAGGGTGAGACTCAGTCGTGCACGTGATTTTCATGTTCTCCCAGACCTCAGTGGCCGCACTCCGGCCACTGTACCTGCCACGGGGCACACAGAGACTCCGTGTCCCGCGGCAGGTGCAGTGAAGAGCATCTAATCAATTCTCTGCGTTCCGCGCTTCATGGGCGCAGGGATACCGGAAATCAGCAATGGCTTCCGGGGCGTGGCGGGACCCAATGCCCGCACGTTTCTCCCATATAGTGCGTGGCAGGCCCGAAACGCCTGCCACATTCGTCTATATTCCCCTTCATCACATGACTCCTGTCAGGATGACAGCCATGTGCGCTGTCACATAAGTCTCGTCTTTCACTGAGGAGGGGAACGGGGGAGTCTGACAGACAGAAACAGGTACCGCCAGCGTTAAGGCCGCGTTATCCGAGGTACCGCCGTTCACTCACCTAAATGCACTGGGGCTGGGGTACAGCGAGCCGCCGCAGGCCCCATTAGCGGCACTTACGGAGGAAGGCGGCGGTTTTCTCCAAGGCTGGGACAGCGTTACAGCTGCAGAGGGCAGGGAGAAGGCCGCAACCCCCTGAACCTGTTAATCGTTCTCCTCGTCGGCGTTTTCGGGGCCGTTCTCCTCCCCGCCCGGACGGATTTCGATGTAGGCGATGGAGATCTCGTAGCCTGCGCTCTGCATCAGTTCCGAAAATCGGATGAGGGCGTTATCTTTAGGGGTGGAGCGGATGGGAATGATGTGATTGCCGTCGTTAAGCGGCCAGCGTACGGTCACGGTGTAACCCGGGAGACTGTCGCGGGTAAGGCGGGTATCCGCAGGTACCGCCTTAAAGAGATCCTGGCCCTGCAGTGCTGAGGCGGGCTTCAGGAACTCCGTAAGATCCTCAGCCGTAAGTTCGGGGTGCCCGTCCATGTAGGTCTTGAGCAGAGTATTGAAGTAGGCGCGTTTGCCCTGTTTTCCAAGCCTGGCTCCGTTTTCACCGTAGACCGTTCCGGCGTAGGTGAAGACGGGGAGCCGTACCGTGCCGGTCTTGTCGGGATCGACCGTCTCGGAGCTTATCTCAATGCCTAAATCGTGGCAGACGTCAATAAAATTGCGGGCATAGTCGCGGTGCCATACCGTGCGCAGGGCGAGAGTGGTATCGGCAGCCTGCAGACGGTCTTCAGGTGCGGTGCGGAAGACTTTGGACAGGGCGGGACTGGCGGCAATCTCCTCTGCGGTGACGAAAGCAGGGCCATCGGCTATCGTGTCCGGGAAGAGGGCGCGCAGCATGGCCGCCGTGGTGCCCTCATGCTCTTTAAGGTAGTCATTAAGTACCGCGCGCACCATGAGCTGACCCTTGCCGTAAGTGGTGTTCCGGTAGTGGTAGCGTAAGGGACGGGCGCGGCTGACGGTTCCGCTGTCCTTTTCGTTCTCGGACGTGGACGCGGTCATGGTGGAGAGTTCGAGTACCGAGATAAAGTCGGAGAATTCGGCCTGGCTTATGAACTGCCCGTCTTGACGGTTGGTGTCGATAACCGAGGCAAAGCGGGTTAAAAAAGTCTCGCAGTCCTCAAGTTCCGTGGCGCTGAAGGGCAGCTCTTCCTCAAAGCTCTCCTTCAGTTCCTGGTATTTGCCCCCGATAAGGAGCATGAAGTCGTCGCGGCTCAGTTTATTGCGGTTACGGACCACAAAGTTATAGATCTTCTCGTCAAAGTGCTGCAGACAGAGTACGGCAAAGAGCAGGAGCTGTTTCTCCGACTGCGAGTTGATGAAGGTGAGCAGCAGGAAAGCGTTAAAGAGGCGCTTTAAGGTGCGCGGATTGGTACCGATGGAGGTGCGCACCAGTTCCTCGTAGGTGGAAAGTTCGTTTTCCTGTACCCCGATGCCGATTTCCTCAAAGCATTTTCTGACGTAATTGGTTATGTTGTAGCTCGCGATGGGCATCTTGAACGGCACCTGCACGATTTTGTCGAAAAAGCTCTTGCCCTTGTCGCGCTCTTCCTCGCTGTCGCCGAAGTTGTATTTGTCGGCCACGCCTCTTAAGACCACCTCATAGTCGATGGCAAGCACGAAGACGCACTGCCTGCAATCTAAAAAGAGCTTGAGGACCTCAAGGAGCTCCACGGCCCGGCGCGGCTCGAGACGGTCAAGATCGTCCACGAAGACCACGACGCGTTTTTTGCCCTGTAAAGAGAGATAGTCTGACACGGCTTTCTGAAATTTATCCTTAAGCTCCATGATCTCCGAGGCGAGATCCCCGCCCTTCATGCCGTTAAAGACATTGCCCACGCCGTCGGCAAGGGGGCCTCCGCCAATCTTGTCGGCCATCATCATCGAGGCAAAGCGCGATACCGTAAAGAGACCTTTTTTAAGGCGCTGCAGGACATCCTCACTGGCGTTGAGCTGCTTTAAAAGCACGGACATCATTGAGAAGGGCAGACTGTCGCCTAAGTCAAACTGCGCGAACTGCCACGTGTTAAACCAGATGGTATGAATGTCATCGCCAAGCCTGGCGCGCACCATCTGCATCATGGAGGTCTTGCCCGATCCCCAGCTGCCCTGAATGGAAATGGTCATGGGTGTCTTGCTGGAGGTGATGAAACTTGAAAGTCCCGCTATGTAATTGCCGATGTCAAACAGATCGGCGTGGGCGGCCTCGTCGGTAAGACCGTACTGTGTAAGATGATCGCTCATAGGTGCTCCTTTTGCTGTCTGAATTATAGCTAAACCCTGGTCTCAGGACAAAAAAGAGGCCTCGCAGGGAGGCCTCGGTAACATTTTCGATGTTTTTAGAGAAACAGGGTTTAGTTCTTTCTTCTGTACTTGCCCATGTCGATGGCGACGGCGATGGCGATAATGATGCCCTTAATCACCTGCTGCCACATCGGCGAGACGGAGATGAACTGTAAGCCGTACTGAATGATGGTGAACACGAACACACCGGCGATGATACCGGAGACGGTTGCAATACCACCCATCAGGGAGACACCGCCCACCACGCAGGCCGCGATGGCGTCGAGCTCATAGCCCATGCCGTACTGATTGGTGGCACCGGCGGTACGGGCCGCCTCTAACACACCCGCGATACCGTAGAGGCCGGCGGCGAGGATGAAGATGAAGAGGTTGGTGGCGTAAACGTTCACTCCGGCGACCACGGCCGCTTCACGGTTGCCGCCCACGGCGTAGACGTTCTTACCGAAGACGGTCTTGTTAAGCACGAACCAGATAGCCACGGTGATCACGGCGGCAATCGGGATCAGCACCGAAATGCCGGGGAAACCCGCACCCTGGAAGAGTTTGGTCTGACCTAAGGCCGCGAAGTCGGGTCTCACGCCGCCAATCGGCTGCGAGTTGTTGGGAGGAAGGTCGAAGTACAGCGAGCAGGAGCCGTAGACGATAACCGAAGTCGCCAGAGTCGCGATGAAGGGGTGCATCTCATACTGAGCCACGAGGAAGCCGTTTAAGGCACCGAAGAGCATGCAGATGAGTATGGCAATCAGGATCGGGACGAAGAGCGGTAACTGCGCCAGATCAGGGAAGAAGCGGTTGGCGTAGTCGGGGGTCTGCAGCATGGAGGTGGAGACCACGGCGGCTAAGCCCACGATACGGCCTGCGGACAGATCGCATCCGGCGATGATGAGGGTAAAGCAGATACCTAAGGCGATGATGAGCTTCGTCGAGGACTGCGTCATGATGTCGAGCACCACGCGGATCTGCATGAAGCGCGGCTGCAGGACACAGATGATGCACACTAAGACCACCATGGCGATGATGATGGCGTAATTGGTGAGCAGGTTATTAATGGTCTTTGAGTTGAACTCGATATCGGCCGCGTGAGCGCCGGGGTGCTTCAGGCGGTAGAGGTTCTGACCTAAGATCCACAGACCGATGATCATCATGATGATCGGGAGATCGTAGAGGGTCTTGATGGCCGCGAAATAAAGCGCGAGGCCAAGGAGCAGGATCAGGCCGCCGATACCGGCCAGAGACTTGCGAAATGACTGTTGCGTAATTACGGTAGACATGATGACTCCTACTTAAAGGAAGAAGCCAGGCGCATGATTTCCACCTGGTCAAAGTGTTCTTTATCGACAAAGCCGGTAACGTGACCTTCGCACATCACCATAATGCGATCGGACATGCCCATGAGTTCCGGCATTTCCGAGGAGATCATGATGATGGACTTACCCTGTTTGATCTGATCGAGCATCAGGGTGTAGATCTCGTACTTGGCACCCACGTCAATACCGCGGGTCGGTTCGTCGAAAATAATGACGTCGGAATTAGTCAGAAGCCAGCGGCAGATAAGCACCTTCTGCTGATTACCGCCCGAGAGGTTCTTAATGGGAACATCGAGGCTCGGCATCTTGACGTTAATTTCCCTGGTGGCCTTTTCGGCAGCCGGACGGCGCCTGGAGGTATCCAGAATGCCCATTTTGGCGAAGGACTGCTGCGCGGCAATCACGGTGTTGTCGAGAATGGACAGGATACCGAAGATACCGTTCTGGCGGCGCTCCTCGGTTAAGAGGGCGATACCGTGGGATTTGGCGTCACGCACCGATTTGATGTTGAGCTTCTCACCGTCTTTCCAGATTTCACCGGAGGCGATGGCACGGATACCGAAAATGGATTCCACAAGCTCTGTACGCTGCGCGCCCACGAGGCCGCCGATACCGAGGATTTCACCCTTGTGCAGCTGGAAGCTCACGTCCACGAAGGAGCGCTTGGCCGCGGCAGTGAGATGCTTGACCTCCAGTACCACCTCGTCCTTGGGCTTCTCGGTCTTCTCGGGGAAGCGGTTGGACAGATCACGGCCCACCATGTTGCGGATGATGAAGTCCTGATCGATGTCCTTGGCCTGCCAGGTGCCCACGTACTTACCGTCACGCATCACGGTGACGTCATCGCTGATACGCAGGATTTCCTCCATCTTGTGCGAAATGTAGATGATGGAGCGTCCTTCGGCCTTGAGCTGATTGATGATGTTAAAGAGATACTCTACCTCGTTCTCGGTTAAGGAGGAGGTAGGCTCGTCCATGATGATGATCTTGGCGTCGTAGGAAACGGCACGGGCGATCTCGACAAGCTGCAGCTTGGAGGCGGAAACGAAACGGGCCTGATCGCGCGGATTGACGTCAAGGCCGATTTTCTTAAACAGATCCACCGTATCCTGATACATCTTGTCGTGATCGACAAAGCCGAATTTCTTGGGGAAGCGGCCAATCCACACGTTTTCCATGATGGGACGGAAGCGGATGGGGTGCAGCTCCTGATGGATCATGGAAATACCCATGGCCAGGGCGGCCTTGGTATTGGGAATATCGTTGATCTTCTGGCCGTTGTAGATGATCTCACCCTCGTCGGGATGATACAGGCCGAAGAGACATTTCATCAGCGTACTCTTACCCGCGCCGTTCTCTCCCATCAGAGCGTGCACGGTGCCGGGTCTTACCTTGAGATTGGCGTGGTCAAGGGCAAGAACGCCGGGGAAGCGCTTGACGATGTCATTCATCTCAAGGACATATTGCTGACTCATTGAGACAAACCTCGCTTGTAACGGATTTCAACAAAAACCCTCCCGGGGAAGGCCCGCGGGAGGGCGCTCTAAACCTAGGCTTTAGTCTGAATTACATGAAGTCCTTGTAATTCTCGGCATTGACCTTCACGTAGGGGATCCACACGTACTTGCCGTCGGTTAACTTGTAGCCGATGGACTCGGAGGTAACGGCTTCACCCTTGGAAGCAACGTCGGCGATACGCACGGCAGCGGTGCCCTGGTTCTTGGCATCGTTGAGCGAGGTGCCTAACATCTGGCCGTTGGCGATAGCCTGTAAGGCCGGGGCGGTAGCGTCCACGCCGACCACGGGGATGTACTTGGTGGCATCCTTACCGGTGTTGTAACCCTCGGACTTCAGAGCCTCGATGGCACCTAAAGCCATGTCGTCGTTGTTGGCTAACACGGCCTCAATGGCGTCGATACCCTGAGAGGTGATGAAGTTCTTCATCTTGTCGTGGCCCTGCACCTTATCCCAGTTGGCGTTGTCCTCGCCGATGGCCTGAATCTTGAGGCCGCCGTCGATCATGGCCTTAACGCAGTACTCGGAACGTAAGGTGGCGTCCTGGTGGCCCTGCTCACCCTTTAACAGGATGTACTGCACTACGCCGTCGCCGTTCTTGTCAGCTTCGGGATGGGCCTTGAAGTACTCGACGATGAGCTGGCCGCCGATGGTGCCGGATTCCTCGGCACGGGCACCGACGTAGTAGGCCTTGTCATAGCCGTCGAGAATGCTCTTCTCAGGCTCGCGGTTGACGAAGACAATGGGGAGGTTCTCGGCCTTGGCCTTCTCCACTAACGGGCCGGCAGCGGAACGGTCCACGGGATTGATGATGAGAGCGGTCACGCCCTTGGTGATGAAGGTATCCACCTGATCGTTCTGAGCAGGCTGACGGTTCTGGGAGTCCACGAGCTCGATCTCGGCGCCTAAGTCAGCGGCGGCCTTTTCCATGTTGTTACGCACGCCGGTCATGAAGGTGTCATCGAACTTGTAAATGCAGGAGCCAATCAGCGTGTCGCTTGCCTGGGCGGACATGGATAAAGTGGCTAACATCACGCCAGCGGCAAGGGCGGTCACGGTCTTTTTCATGTTTAAGATCCTCACTTGTAAGTAACCTGATTCTGTAGGTCAGCGTCGCTCTGAGAGTTCGGCAACCGATGGCGTAAGTGTCGCACGCTTTGTTTATAGAAAATGCGACAATGCGCACACGTTAATCTTATAAAAAATATCGTCAAGCTAATAAAATCACTTATAAATGTAACCTGTATGTTTTCCGCAGAGTGCATTCCTAAGCCAAAGTATCTTTAAAATGTAACGCTTAGTGGTAACGTTTACATTTCAAAAATGTGAGATAGATCAGAATTTTGTTTTTGACAGAAGTGGCGTTGGAATTTTGGGGTACCCAACAGGTACCATCCCTGGAACAGGGGTAAATAAGTACGTCTAAAACCGGCCACCTGTATACATGAAAAGGCCAGCATGTCTACAGGTTTTAGTTAGGCCTCAGGAAAGGCCCCCGTGGTCAGGAGAAAAAAATAAGCTAAAAAAGTCGCACTTTTTCATGCCGCGGTTTCTCTTTTAGAATGACTCTTAAGTCATAACTCCTGGAGGAAAGCGTATGACAGGGGAGTTTGCAGTCACTGGTGAAAAAGAGTCCCTGGAGAAAGCGGAGCGCAGCGTCTTTCAGCGCTGTCAGTACCTTTTAGGTAAGACCCCCTTTGAAAGGCTTGCCGAAGCGCGCGTGGACGTGAGTTACACACATCCTCAGGGGGAGTGGAACGGCAGCGCGGATCTGAGCGCAGTGCGCTATGACGTCTCTTATTGCCGTCAGGCGCTCATACCGCATAAACGGAGAGTTACGGATTACGCGCCGGTGATTAACGCCACGCTGCAGACACTCTCGGAGGAGGGAGGAGGAACGCTGATCATTCCCGAGGGCGAGTATTACGTCTCGGCGCTGAGGCTGCCCTCTCATACCTGCCTCAGGCTGGATCCTTTTGCCACGCTGCGCTTTATCCGCAGTAATGAGGAGCAGGCCTATCCCCTGACCCTGAGGAGAGTCGCAGGTTATGACTGCCTTGCGCGATCACCCCTTATCAGCATTGAGAATGCCGGGGAGGTGGCGCTTACGGGAACGGGGCTTATTGACGGGCGAGCCTCGCTCTTTGATTATCATCCCGTAAAATACGGACTTTTCGGGGAACCCTGCGAGGAGCAGGATCTTAAGCGCCTCAGGACGTGGGCCAGTGAAGGCGTGGCACCTCTAAAGCGCGTCTTTCCTGTGGCACGGGGTACCCTGCGTCCGCCCTTAATCGGGATCCGCAACGCGCATCACGTCTCCCTTGACGGTCTTAAACTGCGCCACAGCCCATGGCATGTCATTGACGCCTGTGACAGTCACCATCTGCGCATTAAGTCTTTAGAGATAGGATCGTTGCTCTTTGACAATGACGCGCTGACGCTCAATAACTGTCAGAAGGTAAGCGTAGAGGAAACGCGCTTTAAAATTTCAGGTACGTCCTTTGTCCTGGAGGCAGGAGGCGAGACGGAGGGGCACACGGAAAACTTCTATGCCGGAGACAATCTCGTTGAGGGCGGGTGCGCGGTGCTCTCCATTGGTCCCTGCCTTAAAGGCAGCGTAGATAAGCTGCAGCTCAATCATAATCATTATCTTAGTCCTGACGCTAAGCATCTTTTAAAGGTGTGCCTTGCGCCCGGTGCTTCCGGCAAGATAGGAGAGCTCAGCGTAGACGGGGGAGAGCTTAGGGGCACGGAAGGAGCGCTTATCGACATCGATCTGCGCACGGGCAGGGGCGCGGTGCGCTTTGATAAGCTATCCGTATCCCACCTGCATTCTGCCGGAGACTGCGGCGCGGGGGCGGCACTTAAGGTTGAGGTGGATGACGCCTCTCAGTTAGGCCAGCTTAATTTTGAGGGCGTGCGCCTGTACGGCGTCAGGGAACTCTGTCCTGCGCTGACGCGCTGTGCTTTAAGCCTCAGGGAGGTTTTCATCAACGGCCGCGAGGTAAGGGAGGTGCGCTTTAAGGACTGACTTTACGCGAGAAGATGAAAAAGCGCGCCTTAATCCTATCCTCGGGGCGCGGCCCGAAAACGGCCGTCACGTCGCGGGCGACCTCTTCCTTAAAGCCCGCGGCACGGTAGAAGCCGTAATTGCAGAAGGTATCGGTGAAAAGGAAGAAGAAGCTTACCTGCCGCTCCTTAAAAAACACCGAGGCCCGTTCCACGAGTCTGCGCCCTATGCCTCTGCCCTGGGTGTCCCTGTCCACGATGAGCAGGTAGATGGTGCCGCCGCTTCGGGGAAAGTCCTTAAAGTCCTGAAGTGTCAGGGCCTGCGCTTTAGCCTCAAAACGGGTGTAATCGTACTTAAAGGAATAGCGCGTCAGCCATAAAAAGGCGGTAATGAGTGCTCTTAAAACAAGGAGCTGTGTAAGGAGGGGAAGGAACAGCACGTGTCCCCGCCCGTTTTTCAGGGTCAGAAAGACCGCTCCTGCAAAGCGGTCTTCCACGTAGGCACTAAAGGCGGCCTGACTCTTGAGCAGGCACTTTAAGGCGTAACGTAAAACGAGAAGGCGCGAGCGCAGGGAGCGTGGATGGTCATCAAAGTCCCACACGTTTTCGAGCACGTGGCACAGGGATTTAAGATCCTTTAAGGTAAAAGGACGGATGATTTCGGGCATAGATTTCGGTTAGGGAAAAAATGAGGAGATCAGGCGGTCTCCCGCCTGATCGTCAGCACTTAAGGAGTTTAGCCTTCAAAGTGATAGGCAATGGTGCGCTTTAAAGGGGAGGTCGGAGTGACGATGGGGTTCATGTCGGCAAACTGCGGTAAGTGCGGGGCATCCGGATAGTACTCGGGCTCAAGGCACAGAGCGCTCTGATTGGGATACTCCTGACCGTCGTCACGGGCGATGATGGGCGTACCGGCGTGCACGTAATTGCCGGAGTAAATCTGACAGGCGGGGTAATCGGTGAGCACGCTTAAGGAGAGCTTGCCGTCATCGGAAGTCAGTTTCGCAAAGGGCCTGGAGAGATCGCCCTTGATGAGATAGGGATGATCATAGCCTAAGGCGCTCTGCATCTGACGGTGATTGAGGAAATCAAGGCCTAACTTCTTCGGGGTTCTGAAATCAAAGGCGCGGTTGTCACTGACCTCCAGGACCCTGCCCGTGGGGATGGAACCTTCGTCCAGTTCAAGGAAGGTCTCGGAGTCTAACCACAGGGTGTGGTTTAACACAGAACTGTTGTGGCCGTTTAAGTTGAAGTAAGCGTGATTGGTGATGCAGGCGGGGCAGGGCGCGTCGCACTTGCCTAAGTACTCCATCTTCAGGGTATTGTCCTCAGTGAGGGTAAACACCACGGTCAGATCGAAATTGCCGGGGAAGCCCTGATCGCCGTCGGCGGAATGCAGGGTGAGGGTCAGGGTGTTCTCACCCACGTTCGAGAAGGTGAAGCGGCGCTTGTCAAAGCCGTCGCGGCCGCCGTGCAGGGCGTGCTCGGCACCTGAATCGATAATGTAGTCCTTACCGTTTAAGCTAAAGCGCGAATGGGCAATGCGGTTGGCGTAGCGGCCGATGGTGGCATTGAAATAGCACTCCTGCGTGCACCAGTCAGCCTCGTTCTTAAGGCCCAGGAGCACCTCGCGGGGCTTGTCCTCCCCGGTTACGGGAACCTTAATTGAGGTAATGGTGGCACCCCAGTCCATCACGGTGACGGACATGCCGGCTTCATTGGTAATGGTCTTTAAAACGGGATCCTGTGAATAAACGCTCATGGATAACCTCATGCAAAAATACTTAACGGTGTCCCATTATAACCACCGCGGTGAACTTTGCCTGTAAACGTTTTCACATTTGCGATCGTCCTTCCAGAAAGCGGTGCCTGAGGGGCGTTTTTACTCCAAAATCAAGACCGGGTCTAAGTTTAGGCGGACAGTCTGGACTACACTTTAAGGCACTGATGTCAAGGAGAACCGATGACCGCCAGAAATCCCGCCACCCCTGCCTCAACGCTTGAGGCCCTGTTTGCCTCGTGGGTGCGCTGTGCCTGCGCAGGCTGCGACTGTGCCGCCCAGGCGACAGAGAGTTTTTGTAGCTTTTACAGGGAAAACGCGCCTGACTGTGAAAGGGCGCTTAATCTTATCCTCAGAGCTGAAGGGCACGCTGAAGTAGAGGCAGGCGCGGGCAAAATTCTGCAGGGGGGCTGGGGCACTGACAGTCCGCACGTCGTGCGGGTGCGGATAGTTCCGCTCTATACCGTGGAGGTGCGCTTTTCGGTGTGTGAGGAGGGAGGGCTGTGGTGCACTCTGGCCATTGAGGAGACGGATCGCTCAGGCGATCAGCGTCTTTACCTGCCCCGCATGCGCTTTAAGGTCGGAGACGCTGAGGATTACCTCTTAACTTAAGAAGCGCAGCAGGCGACACGCAGTCCATGCCGAGTAAGTTACTGATTTTAAAGATTTAAATTTTTAAAAGTCGTTTAATCTTGAAAAAGTGCGTACATTTGTTTTATGAAGGCTTGAAAACGTGCAGTATATAAGCATATTATCCTCTGAATCAGTGCTATTTACTAATAGATAAGAGATTGATTTAGTGAAATGACATAGAACTTTAAAAGAATTTTCTGTTTGTTTAGAAAAATGCGTCATTTCTAAAGCTTAAAAACGGAGGTATTTGCCTTTAAAAATCATGTATTCATATATAAACTATTAATATTAAAAGAAATTTTCTAGAATACACTTATTGATCGTGAAAATGTGTATCTATGCTCTTACTAAAGTCTTGAAAATGTGCAAAGATAGATGCGTATAAATCTTGAAAACGTGTAGCGTTTGCTTCAAGATTTAGCTTAAAACATGTAAGGACGCAGGCCGGCATGAGCAGGGTTTAACTGCGTACAAGTCAGGGTTAAGAGGCAGATCCGAAGCGGAAACACGGGGATAATATGCGTCGTAAACTGTATGCGCGTCTTAAAGAATGGAAAGGCGGCCGAAGGAAAACCGCGCTTCTCATTGATGGTGCGCGGCGCGTGGGAAAAACGTATTTGATGCTGGAGTTCGCTAAAAAAGAATATGAGCACTTCCTGTATCTGGATTTTTCCAGGGTTAGTTCCCGCATTAAAGAGCTGTTCAGGGAAGAATTAGCTGATCTCGATCAGTTTTTCATGGAGCTGGAAGCGGCAACTCGGGTTCACCTGCCGCTTGAGGGCGGATTAATCATTTTTGACGAGGTGCAGCTGTTCCCGAAGGCCAGAGAAGCAATCCGGCATCTGGTGGCGGATGGAAGACACCAGTTTATAGAAAATGGCCGCGAAAACCGCGTAGCTTTAGCTGCGCGGATGAAGCGGCCCCGCCTTAATGATAAAGTTTCTCAGGTGGCAGAACACTGAGGCGAAAACGTGGTAGTGCAGGGCATCCTTTACTTCTCAGGAGCGCGCATGCCCGCAATGCTAATGACCCTTAAGGTCAGGCTGAAAGTCCGTAAGACGGC
>DVOQ01000018.1 GCA_018713485.1 Candidatus Avisuccinivibrio pullicola | reverse complement strand
CTGCAGAGGCTGTGAAGGAGCTTAACGCCACAGGGCGTTATAAGGCGGTCTTCGCGGCTGACGTACTTTCTTTGTCACCCCTTCATGATGTCCTGCAGGCACTTTAAAGCTTTCACCATTCAGGATCTTTTTATGGCTGATATGAAGTTGTTTGCCGGGAACGCGACCCCGGAGCTTGCCCGCCGCATTGCTTCCCGTCTTTACACCCGGCTTGGCAACGCCACCGTTGACCGCTTCAGCGACGGCGAAATCCATGTGCAGATCAATGAGAACGTCCGTGGCTGCGATATTTTCATCATCCAGTCCACCTGCGCTCCCACCAATGACAATCTCATGGAACTCATCGTGATGATCGACGCCATGCGCCGTGCCTCCGCAGGCCGCATCACCGCCGTGATCCCCTATTTCGGCTACGCCCGTCAGGATCGCCGCCTGCGTTCGGCCCGCGTGCCCATTACCGCCAAGGTGGTCGCCGACTTCCTGTCGAGCGTGGGTGTGGACCGCGTCTTAACCGTCGATCTCCATGCCGAGCAGATCCAGGGTTTCTTCGACGTGCCGGTGGATAACTGCTTCAGCTCCCAGATCTTTGTGGAGGATATGTTAGAGCAGGGCTTAACCAATCCCGTGGTGGTCTCCCCCGATATGGGCGGCGTGGTGCGTGCCCGCGCCATCGCCAAGCTCCTGAATAACGCCGACATCGCCATCATCGACAAGCGCCGTCCCCGTCCCAACGTCTCCGAGGTCATGCACCTCATCGGTGACGTCAAGGAGCGTGACTGCATCATCGTCGATGACATCATCGACACCGGCGGGACCCTGTGCAAGTGCGCCGATGCCTTAAAGGAGCGCGGAGCGCTGCACGTCATGGCCTATGCCACCCACCCCGTGCTCTCGGGCGATGCCGTGAAGAACCTTGAGGAGTCGAAGTTAGACGAATTAGTGGTCTCAGACTCCATTCCCGCCCGCAGCGAGATTGCCGCCCTCTCCAAGGTGCGCTACCTGACCTTAGCCCCCATGTTAGCCGAGGCCATCCGCCGCATCTCCAACGAGGAGTCCATCTCCGCCATGTTCCAGCAGGGCTAATTATTCAAAAGCCCTCTGCCGCGCCCCCTGAGAGGGGCGCACAAAAAACCCCGTAGGACGCGCACGTCTTACGGGGTAACTTTTGGCTTTAATGTCCTTTTGCTTTTATGATGTTGGACCCGTTTAGCCGGCCTCACTGACCTCATCACTAAGGCCGTGCTCGTCGACAATTCTGGCGTAAACCTCGCGGTGCGATAAGGGGCGGTAGAAGTAATAGCCCTGAATGAAGTCCGCTGAGGTCTTGCGGATGGCCTTGAGATCATCCTCGGTTTCCACGCCCTCAATCACTACCTGTTTGCCAAACTTGTGGCAGGCGTAAATCACGCTCTTCATGAAGGAGAGAATATCCTTCGAGGTGGAAAGCCTGACGGTCAGCGAACGGTCGAGCTTGACCACGTTCACGGGGTACTTTAACAGCAGATTCAGCGAAGAATAGCCGTTACCGAAATCATCGAGCGCAAAGCGCATACCCAGTTCATGGCAGCGTTCAAGGAAGTCCGCGAGCTTTTCGGGGTAAGCGTCGAAATTGGTTTCCGTAAGCTCCAGCACAAAGGCATCCCCCGGCAGCTCATAGCGGCGCAGCACCTCGCGCATATAGTCGATGAAACCGGGATCATCGCGTACCTGCACGTAGCTTACGTTAAAGGAGATATAGAAATCGGCAAAGCTCTGACGGGCGCGCCTGACGAACTTGGCGGCGCTCTCAAAGACATAGCGGCCCACCTCGATGATGAGCTCGGAACGCTCCAGGGCGGGGATAAACTGACCGGGGCTCTGCATCTTATTATCAGAGAAGAAGCGCAGCAGAATTTCTCCTCCTGAGATCTTACCGGTGCGGGCGGCCACGATGGGCTGAATGACGGTGCTGTAGCCGGCGAAATTGTTCTCCACGCCCGCCGTCAGCTCTAAAAGGAGCTTGGCCTGATAGCGCTGCTCATAAAGATGATTTTCGTTTAAGAGCACGAACTTAGCCGGATCCTGCTTGGCTATGGTCTCAAAGTAGGAGAATTTCTCCAGCGCGTCCGACGCGGACTGTATATCCTCGGGGCAGCGCAGCAGCGCGATGGAGGAGGCGTGCTTGGTGACAAAACCCACCGTCTCGTAACAGGTATCCACGATATGCCGCCATGACTGCGCGAACTCCTCGGCGTTGTTAATGGCGGTGTTTCTTTCAATCGCGATCAGCGAACGGCGGCTTACGTGATAGAAGGAGGCGTAACGCGACAGCTCGGAAACGGTACGGCGCGCGATTTCGCTTAAAAGGCGCTGCGTGGCGTCGCGGCCGATGGTTTCGTAAATCTCTCCCATCTGATTGAGAATGAGCGAGAACACTTTGGCCTTTTTCTCGTCCCTGATGAGGCGGTCAAGGTCCGCCTGAGCGGCAAACTCACCCGGGAGATTCATCACCGGATCGACCATATAGGAATCATCCAGGCGCAAGCCGAATCCGGTAAAGAATATCGGTTCCCCGCTTTTGGGATCACGGGTGATACTTGAAAAACAGTTCAGCCAGATCTCCTCACCGCGGACGTCCCGTACGAGATTACGGCGGCTTTCCATATCCCTGACGGCGGTAAAGCCGGAGACATCTTGGCCCTCAATATGACGGCTGCCCGCATTCACGAGGCGTTTTTCCCATTCCGCAGGAAAATCGTAAATGATATTGTCATTAAAGCCGAAGGTGTCCCGCAGCGAGTCGGAAATGTAATAGTGATTGGTGAGGAGATCTCCAAAACACAGATAGAGAGGCTGGCTCTGCGAGGACAGCGTCTTGATGACCGAGAGGGCATCGTAATAATTGCTGTTTAAATACGTGTAGAAAGGATCAGCGCAGCGTAAGGCCTTGGTTTTCTCATCCCAGTTATCCTGTCCCTGACCTGCGGGGGCGGCGAGATAAGCCTCCCTCAGCTTCTCATTAGTCTTAAAGGGCGTGTGCACAAAGGTACGGCGTTCGCTGTCCAGCGAGCTTTCACTTAAGGCGATCACGGAACTTAATTCCATCACCTCCTCTTCATACGCCGATCCCACAGCCACCTGATAGCTCTGCGAGCGGAACAGGGCTCTCAGTCTTAACACCAGCTGCTCAAAACCGGCTTTCTCGGGAGCGATCTTAATACACAGGAACTCATCCGAACCGATACGGAAAATTTCAAAACCGCGGCAGAAAGTGGTCAGGGTACGGCCGACATTCTTTAAGATCTCATCGCCGTACATGCTGCCGTGACGGCGGTTGATATCCTTAAATTTAACCACATCGCAAAGGATGACGCCGACACTGAGTTCCGGAACGAAATCGTGCAGATAGCGCTTGAGGGCATTACGGTTATAAGTCTGGGTCAGAGGATCACGCAGCGCCTGTGAGGCCCTGTCTACCTCTAAGGTGCGGATCCTGAGAGTCAGCGATACCAGAATGCTTAAGGCCTTGAGCTCGGGTAACAGCTCCGTCAGCTCCTCTTCGGTAAGATTGGCAAAGCACAGGCAGGCGCTGATGGAGTGGGTAGCGCGCAGCGGGCAATATACAAAGGTGCGCAGATGATGACTCTTCAGAAAGGAGGAGAGCGTGGGATCAGCCTCCGTAAGCTTAGGTCCGTCCACGATGACCGCCGGTAAGGCCCAGCCGCCTTCCTCAACATCGCGGCGCGTCTCCAGAAGCGAAATGAGCTCGGGTGCGGGACGGCCCATGACGCGCTCCCCCGTACCCTCAGCGCAGGTAAGTTCATTGAAAATAAAGGAACCGTCGGGCTGACGCTCCGTACTGTCCATATTGACGCAGACGCGGCCTGCCCCGTAACGGGCAGCAAAGAGTTCAGCCACCTTGTTGAGAAGCTGCGCCGGATCACGTTCCGTAGCGAGAGACAGCAGGAGAGAGTCCAGTGCCGAACCGCCGGTAAAACTGCGGCCATTTAAGACACGCAGCGCCACCACGCATTCCTTAAAGCCTCCGGCGTGGTATTCCACCAGCTCCACCCGCTCGCTAAAGGCGCTCACTCCCTTATCCCACAGCTGTTTCAGCTCCGGGATATTGCGAAGTCTCTCACCCCTGACCTCACGCTTTAAATAGTCGCTCATCGCGGCATTTACAAACACTACCGTCCCGGAGGTCCTGCCAATCAGGGCCACGGGCTCAGTCAGCGTGTCAAGGTAGTCGTAAATCCGCATTATAACTGTCCGTTTACCTGCAATACCCATCGGTCGCCTGGCCGACCTTGTACGTCACAAAATCCCGTCTATGGGATACGTAAACAAATTATAAACCCTAAAATACCCACTGCATAGGGAAAAGCTTATTTTATTTTTTAGGAGTGGGGGGGGGGATTCCTTATAAATCAATAAGTTACATTAAAAGAAACTTTAAAACTTCTTCTCATAGGCAAGATTTCGCATCTTTTTAAGTGCCACACCTGTGTCTCAGACTACCGCGGCGGCGTGATACTCCCTCTGCCTTAAGAGCAGTGCATAGACATCGTCCCCGCGCATCAGAGCCTTTTCATAACATTTAAGCAGCACCCCTAAAGGCTGGCCCGTGTCAAAGGAGGCCTCGGCCACCAGGGTTAAACGCGGCAGTTCAAAACCTTCCATGGCCGTTAAGAGCTGCAGGTTCCAGGCGCTTTCCTCGCTATGTCCGCCATAGAGGCGCTCGTCCTCGGCAACGGGGATACCGTTGAGGCGGGACTGCTCACGCAGCAGGGAAAAAAGTCCCGTCACAAAAGACAGGGACTGCGTTTTAGGATTCCTGCCGGCATGACGGGACATGTAGAACAGGAAGAAGGCGCGCACCAGCGAGGCGCGCAGCAGCACCCTGGCGTAATTAACGTGCGTGCCCTCGGGAGTGACACGCTCACAGCGATCACAGATATGGCGCACCACGCACACGGCAAAGGTGGAGGCCACCACTCCCGCGCCTAAATGCTGCACGGCCTCCTCCACCGAGGAAATGGACGCGGCCACCCCGCTTCTTGAGCAGATATAGCGCACTCCGGTGTAAAAATCCCGCACCATGCCAGGATGGGAACCGGTGAGTGCGGTCAGCATCTCGATGTCGGGACGGCTCTTTAACAGCGCCTGCACCATGACCAGAAGATGCGGACTGTTCTGCGATTCTTCCTTGAGGATGGCGCCTAACTCCGGGTAGATGAGATTGGACATGCACAGATCAGTGCCGGCCTTGCCGGCCCTCGCGATATCCATACCGTTTTCAAAACCGCGCACGATAAGCCTGAGCCACGGGGCGGATGCCACGTACTGGCGGAAGAGCACAATATTTTCCTCAAAGTGCTCATCCTGTATGTTCAGGACCACATAGCTGATACAGTTCGTACAGTAACGCCAGGCAGTGGTCAGAAGCTCATCAATGTCGATGGCAAAGCGCACGTTAAGGTGATTTAAGGTTCTAAGCAGATGCTGTGAGCTGACCGTAGGCTCTTCACCCTTTTGCAGGTAAATGACGAGCCGGCCCGCGGGAATGCGGTCTAAATACTCCAGTAAGCTGTTGGCAAGCGGCAGACGCAGCATGGCGCTATTGCCGGAGCCCACAAATAAAGACACATCACGGCGGATCATGTACCCCGTGAGCACGTGATGGATATGCCGCTCGCGCAGGGCATCAGGCATGAAGAGACGCCCCGAGGTAAATCCCAGAGAATAGAGATTACACTGTCCTGAGATATCAATAACGGGCACACAGGAAATGAGGTGACAGCGATCCTTGGAACGGCGAAAACCGCCCTCCGCAAGCTCATCCTGCGTCGCCTCAGTCATAGCACCTGCCTTAAAGGAAATTCTGCACCTTATGCGTGATTCTGTTTATACGGCCTTATGTCTAAGGCCATAAAGGATTTTACCGTGAATCCCGTTAAAAGAACCATTGCTCATGCACAAGATAGCGCATTTTCCATGAGCTTTATGTACCAGCGTCGCCACTAAATGTTCAAAATCATGATCTACCTCACACGGTACGGGACAGCCCTTAAGCGCATCCGCGACATTAAATCTGACTTCGGGTGAGGCATAGACATAAACCTCGTCGGCACTGTCAAAAGCGTGCGGCAACAGCGCGCCGTTCACGCCGGCTTTCATGGAATTGGAACGCGGCTCAAAGACTGCGATTAGGCGCGTATCTGGATCAAGATGCGCCCTGAGGCCTTCCAGGGTGACCCTGACGGCCGTGGGATGGTGGGCAAAGTCATCGTAAACGCTTACCTCCCCTACCGTGCCTTTAAGTTCCATGCGCCGTTTAGGCATTTTGAAAGAAGCCAGGGCCTGAGCACCGGTCTCAAGACTTACGCCCACGGCACGGGCCGCGGCCAGAGCCATAAGGGCGTTGTGCACGCTGTAAAGCCCCGTAAAGGGACCGTGCACCTCGGTCACCGCCTTACCGTTTTCCATGACCTTAAAGGCCGAACCGTCACGGGAGAGCAGCTCATAGGTGAGATCCTCACCCCCCACCCGTACCTCATGGGACCACAGCCCCATGCGCAGCACCTCATCTAAAGCCTTACAGTCAGAAGGCACCACCACGGTCCCCGCGGAGGGCACGGTGCGCACTAAGTGATGAAACTGTTTCTGAATGGCGGCGAGATTTTCGTAAATGTCCGCGTGATCGTATTCGAGATTATTCAGGATCACCACGTCGGGGTGGTAATGGACGAACTTAGCGCGTTTGTCAAAGAAGGCGCAGTCGTACTCATCTCCCTCGATGACAAAATACGGAGAATCCGTGGAACGGGCCGAGATGCCGAAATTCTCGGGGATCCCGCCCACGAGGAAACCGGGGTTTAAGCCCGCCTCGTTGAGGATATGGCAGAGCATGGAGGTGGTCGTGGTCTTACCGTGCGTACCGGCCACGCACAGCACTTTTTTGTGCTGTAAATAATGCTCATAAAGCCACTGCGGGCCTGAGACGTAGGGCCATTTCTCGTTTAACATGCGCTCAATGACGGGCATGCCGCGTTTCATGACATTGCCCACCACGATAAGATCGGGATTTAAATCCAGCTGCGCGGCGTCATAGCCTTCGACAATCTCAATCCCGGCGGCCTTAAGCTCGTCGCTCATGGGCGGATAGACGTTGCGGTCCGAGCCTGTAACCTTATGTCCGGCCTGACGGGCAACCATGGCGATCCCTCCCATGAAGGTACCGCAGATCCCCAGAATATGAATGTGCATCCTTAATCCTTAACCCGCGTCAGTTCCGCGGGGACTTTACAGTCCAGATATTGCTGCATGTAACGCGTGTGCCGTCCTACGGGCTCACCCTTGTCATCAATCTCGATGGTATACACCGCCATCTCGTTTTTCTCGCCCCATTCAAGAGCTGCATCCGCCCCCATGACCATGAGTCCCGTATCGAGGGTGTCAGTCATGAGCGCCGAGGGAGCGATCACCGTCACCGATACAGTACGGTGCGAGATCGGTGCACCGCTGCGCGGGTCGATAATATGGCTGTAGCGCTGCCCCGTTTTCTCATCGACAAAGAAATTACGGTACGTACCCGAAGTGGACATGGCCATTTCTAAGGGGCAGACCACGGCAAAGGGCCTTTGCCCCGGGTTTAAGGGATTTTCAATGCCCACGCGCCACGGTTTGCCCTGCGGGTTAAGTCCTTTGGAGCGGATCGCCCCGGCCACCGCCACCATGTAATGCTTAACCCCCTGGCGGTCAAGACGGGCGGCAAGGCTGTCGGCCCCAAGTCCCTCGCCTACGGTGGAAAGATCAAGGCGTACCCGCGGATCGACCTTTTTCAGGAAGGGGATCTTGCCCTGCCTGAGTTCAAACTTGTCAGGGCCGGTAAAGGTACGCACCTCGGATAACTGCTCGGGAGTGGGGATCTTTTCGGGCTTGCCCTCAGGTCCAAAGCCCCACAGATTGACTAAGGGGCCTACCGTGATATCCGTTGCAAAATCAATGCGCCGCGCCTCATGCTGTACCTCCTCGATAATGCGGGCTAAAAGCGGCGAAATCTCAAAGGGCTCCAGCGAGCGGTGTTCATTAAAGCGGGCGAGCTCGGCCTTGCTGTCAAAGGTGGAAATGGCGTCACAGACCTCGTCAAAAGCCGCATCCGCTTCATTCTTAAGCGCCGAGGATCCTCCTTCATATCCGCCAGGCACCGTCACGGCATAAAAAGTGCCCATGGTCTGCCCTTCGGCACGATCCACTCTCTCAAAAGGCTCAGGAGCGGAGGCACTTTCACCGTCACATCCGGCAAGGCCGATAAGACAGGCGACAGCAAACGGGATAAGCTTTGCGTGCATAAATTTTCCTTATTAAGCCTCTACTACCTTGTGGGGAATAGCGCGCTGACTCTTGCAGTTATCCGCGGGAGCGTGATCAGTCTGGCCTGCAAAGGCACAGTGAGCCGTACATGAGGCACAGGTCAGCCCCTCTAAAATGGCGTTAGCCTCGCCTTCGGATTTGAGTTTTTTACCCGCGAGGATATAGCCTAAAGCCATGCAGGCAAAGAAAATCAGAAACACGATAAATGAAATCAGGTAAATCATAAAGCCCCCTCCAGCTGAGACAGACTGATTATAGCCTGAAAAACCATCTGCCCGCAGGAGGATTGCTAAGTTCGTCCCCTGAACAGAAAACGGTTTTAGCAAGCCGCCAGGGCCCTGTTTTTTCTGACAGGACCGGCCGGTATTCTATTGATCTTAATCTTTCGTAAATCTATGATGGTCTTATGACGTTTACGGTCTTCTGACGACGGGAGCTTTCTCCCGGAGAGCGCTCAGAGCTTACGGCAGGAGGCATAAAATCCGTGGAACCGGCAGGGAGAGCGCAGCGTCACGGGGTTGCAGTCAGCCCAGCATGCGGAGTCTGCCGCATTCCGGCAGCGTTGCCTGTCACAGTCCTGCAGAGAGTAGTCTGCAGGCTCCGTGTGGAGCATTCCCCGAGTATTACCCATACATGCAAAATAAGGAGGACACTGTGATAAGTTACCAGCGTGCCGCAGAACTTCTCAGAGAATTTTCTCTTCAGGAAGAGATTGAACCCCTGGAGCTCGATGAAAACAACTACTGCCTGCTCGTTGCCGCTGATGAGCATGTGGTGCATATCCGTTTTGACGAAGCCCAGGGAACCTTCATCGTCTTAGGCAGCATCGGCACCCTGTCAGAGGACGAGGAAGTCTCAAGGCGCGAGCTGCGGGCTCTGCTCACGTCCAACCTCATGTGGCAAGATACCATGGGAGCGACCCTCACCCTGGCTCCGGAAAGCGACACGGTGCTTATTGAGCAGATGTGGCTGCCCGAACAGGCAACGGTGGAAAAGCTCAGCGCTTTCCTGCAGTCCTTTGTCCTTCTGATGGCTTTTTGGGAAGAGCGTTTCTCAGACCTTGGCGATGAGCTTATGGAGAGCGAAGAGCCGTTTTATATCCGAGGATAGGAGGAGCATATGCCGGTTATTGATTCCATGGCGCATCTCCGGGCCCTGAGCCAGACTCAGGGGAGCTTTATCCGCCTTGACCAGAACAGTGCGCAGCTTACGGCATCCACGACGCAGGCCCGTTTCTGGCAGCTGTCTCAGCGCCTGACCGAGAGAAGGGAAACCAGGGCGGCAGCCGAACGGGTGCGCGACAGTATCTGCGCCCACTGCGGCAAGGCCGCGGGTACGTTTCTCTTCAACCGCTACATCGGTGAAAAGAGCCTCGGGGGAACCCGCTTCACTGGCAGCAGTCTGACAAAGCTTCTGGATGCTGCCACCAGGTACAATGTTTCCTACCTGCAGCACAGGCTGCAGGACTTCGCAGGCCACGCCTCGCTCCTGCCTGACATACAGCAGGAACTGAACCGTATCGGGGAAGGTGAAGAGGATTTCATGAGCCTTATACAGCAGACCGTAAGAATAGTGGAGGGGGATTTTTTCAGTGATGAGGAAGTCGCGCAGACGCAGGCCGCGCTTAACGCAGCGCAGCAGAAGCTCATGCAGCTGCAGAATACGCTGAATGCATTTCAGAGCGCACTGCCGCAGGGAGCACCAGGAGTTCCCCGTCTGCAGCGCTGCGTAAGCGGCCTCATCGGAGAGCTGCGCGGCAAGGCCGCTCTGCTTAATGCACAGCAGGATCAGAATCCTTTCTCAGGTAAAAATGTCCGCACCGCCTTCAAGCAGATCTACGCGGCGTATGAAACCGTCATCCGCCGTGAGATTACGCGGCTTAATCAGGAGCTTGCCGGAGCCTCTGCGCAAAAGGCCGTCCTCCTGAACACCCAGACCGCCGCCCTTAACGGACTGCTTCAAAGAGTGCAGACCGACCGGGCCCACCCGCCTGCCATGCAGAATGTGCCCGACAGCGCCTGGGTTTCCAAAGAGGTTCTTGAAACGTTCAGAAAGCTTCCCCAGACCCTCGGCAAGGAGCTGCACGCTATTTTGCGTGACGTGTCCTCAGGCAGGCTTGCAAGGGAGATCAAGACCGCGCATATTCAGGTGCTTAACACCCAGCCATGGAACGTTATTCAGCGTAATGTGCAGTACTTAGGTCAGGCAGGAGCCAGCGTGACGGCAACATCCACCATCACGCCCGCAAGGCATATCGGCACCATCGGACAGAGCATGGCCCTGGATAATCTTCAGGGCGTTTCCTGCGGTGACAGAGGGCAGGCAAGGCATGCGGTTAATCTGGCCTGTACTGAAATAAGCGCAGGCGGCACCACACTGTTCAGAGGGCTCCGTCACGGCGTCAACAGCGCATACACGCTGACGGACACAGCCGCCCGCGTGCAGGCCAACAACACCAGGGCCCTGGAGATTTTTACTGCCGCCATGCAGAGTTCTCCTGAACTTTTGCAGCAGGCGCAGGCTGCAGGGCCCAATACGGTCATCGACCTGCCCCTGCTCTCCACCAGTCTGCTCACTCCCGACTTCTGGCGCCGCTTTGGAGGCGGGGCCGAAAGAAACCACCTCCGTGAGCAGTGCAACGCGTGGCAGGATGCCTGTAATCAGAGAGGGCTGTGCCAGATTGCCGTGGATATCGGAGGACAGACCAAAACGGTAACGGTGCGCCCCCGGGTGATCACTTTTAATTTCGGGGTCAATACAGGAGCGCAGAGTACGGGAAAGAGCGTTTTGGGAGGCTGGGGCACCTCAATGCACTATAACGAACAGGCCATGGCCCAGCTCTTTGGCTCTAAGCCTGACTGGCAGGGCGGCATGGTGGCGCAGTATCTTAACCGGCCGGGCGTTTCCGACAGAGACAGGAATCTGGTCGCCGCTCTGCGCAGCCAGATCATAGATCTGTGGGAGAACCGGGGGTTCAGAGAGACCGGAGAGGATCCCTACCGTCTGCCTGCCCGCCTGGCCATGCTGGGACATCTTATGGGCATGATGCCGCTTTTCAACTGCAAGAGCGGCAAGGACCGCACCGGTCAGATGGACGTAGCCTGCAAGACCCTGGCGCTGCAGATACATGAACGGAACGGAAGGCTTCCCCCGCTTGATGAGCCAGGCGCCAGCATGGATAAACATATCTTCCAGCAGGTGGCCATCAACGGCGGCAATCTTGAAATGCAGCGCCTGAACACAGGGCTGGCAGGCTTCAAGACTTCCGGAGTGAAGGGGCTTGACAGGCTCTTTTCCGAAAGCGCCAGGGAGATGCACCGCGGGCTTAGCCATTATGTAGAAGTCTGAGTGCCGCTGAGGGACAGCCGGTGCCCGGCTGTCCCCAAAGCTAAGGAACTGTTCCCCGCGGCGCCCCGGTTTTGGTTCCGGACGCCTCCGCACCGTGGCGCTACCCTGCTCTGCAAGAGCGCTCTGACCCCCACAGAGATTGGGGACTAAACCGTACTATCCCCCTGTCACCCATGTATAATAAGGCGTTTTTTACGCCAGGCCTTAGCTTATGTTTTGGGGTCCATGATGAGAACTACTCAGTATCTGCTTTCTACTTTAAAGGAAAACCCTGCCGACGCCGCCGTCGACAGCCATCGTCTTATGTTAAGGGCGGGCATGATCCGCCAGATCGCCTCGGGCATGTATGCCTGGCTGCCTACCGGCATGCGCGTGCTCTCCAAGGTCATGCGTATCGTACGTGAGGAAATGAACGCCAAGGGCGCTATCGAGATCTCCATGCCCATGGTGCAGCCCGCCGAACTGTGGAAAGAGTCCGGCCGCTATACCAAGTACGGTCCTGAGCTGTGCCGTTTAAAGGATCGCAAGCAAAACGAGTTCGTCTTAGGTCCCACCCATGAGGAAGTCGTGACCGCCATTGGACGCGCCGAAATCAAGTCGGCCCGTCAGCTGCCCTTAAACCTCTATCAGATCCAGATTAAGTTCCGCGACGAGATCCGTCCCCGTTTCGGCGTGATGCGCGGCCGTGAGTTCTTAATGAAGGATGCCTATTCCTTCCACTTAAATCACGAGTCCTTAGAGAAGACCTATGCGGACATGTACGACGCCTACTCACGCATCTTCACCCGTTTAGGCCTGGATTTCCGCCCCGTGGCCGCCGACACCGGCTCCATTGGAGGCAATCACTCCCACGAGTTCCAGGTGTTAGCGGACGCCGGCGAGGACACCATCGTCTTCTCCGATGCCTCCGATTACGCCGCCAATATCGAGATGGCCGAGGCCTTAGCCCCCACGGAGAGCCGTCCCGCTCCGGCCGCCCCCTGTGAAAAGGCCCCGACGCCCGGCTGCCACACCGTCGATGAGGCCGCCGCCTGCTTAAAGCTTGAGGCCCCTCAGGTCTTAAAGAGCCTCGTGGTCCGCGGTGCTGACGATGAGAACGGCAAGCATGAGCTGATTATGCTCTGCCTCAGAGGCAATCAGGAATTAAACGAGATTAAGGCCGGCAAGCTTGAAGGTCTCAGCAATCCTCTGGAGTTCGCCACCGATGAGGAAATCCGTGCCTTTACCGGCGCGCACCCGGGCTCCTTAGGTCCGGTGGGCTTTAAGGGCCGCATCATCGTCGACCGTGCCGCTAACGTGATGGGTAATTTCGCCTGCGGCGCCAACGAGGATGGCTATCACTTAGTCTCCGTGAACTGGGATCGCGACGTTCCCGGGTACGAAGTGGCCGATCTGCGCAATGTCGAGGAAGGCGATCCGAGCCCCGACGGTAAGGGTCACTTACACTTAAGGAAGGGTATCGAGGTAGGCCAGGTCTTCATGTTAGGCACCAAGTACTCCGAGGCCATGGGTGCCACCGTCATGGACGAGAACGGCAAAAACGTTCCCATGGAAATGGGCTGCTACGGTATCGGTGTGACCCGCGTGGTGGCCGCCGCCATTGAGCAGCATCATGACGATAAGGGTATTGTGTGGCCCGAGCAGATGGCCCCCTTCAAGGTCGCCATTATCGGTATCCGCATGAAGCAGAGTCAGGCGGTGCGCGACACCTGCGAGAAGCTCTACGCTGACTTACAGGCCCGCGGCGTCGAAGTCCTCTTTGATGACAGAGACGAGCGCCCCGGCGTCATGTTCGCGGACATGGAGCTCATCGGCATTCCCCACATCGTCACCGTTGGCGATAAGAATCTCTCCAAAGGACTTATCGAGTACAAGGAAAGAAAGAGCGGAGAGATCTCCTTCTTCCCCGTCGAGAACGCCTTAGAGGAAATCACCGCGCGCTTTGCGTGCGCTGACTAAGGCTCACTGCCCTCTTTCCTCCTGCCAGGCCGCAACTGCGGCCTGGCAGCGTTTTGGAGACGGCCCTGGTCTAAAGCATCCCGCGGCTTTCTTTAAGGATGCTGTCTTCAGGACCTAGCTTTCTTAATACGCGGGCGGGATTACCCACGGCCAGAGACAGAGCCGGCACATCCCGCGTCACCACCGCGCCCGCGCCCACTACCGCGCCCTCATGAATGGTAACCCCCGGCAGCAGCACCACGTTCCCGCCCAGCCATACGTTATCCTCAATGGTGATGGGAGAGGCTTTCTCCAGCCCCGTATTGCGCTCGGCAAAGAGCAGGGGATGGGAAGCCGTGTAAAAACCGCAGCCCGGGCCAATAAAGCAGTGCTTTCCGAGGGTAATGGGCGCGCAGTCCATGAAATAGGCGTTGTGATTGACGAAAGTGCCCTCACCTAAGGACACGTTATAGCCGTAATCGCAATAGAGAGGTCCTAAAACCGTCACCCCTTTTCCCACGTGCTTCAAGAGCGTGTTCAGCAGCTCAAGCCGCTCCTCCGACTGCGTGGGCGCAAGCGTGTTGAACTCATGGCAGAGCCTGTCGCACTGCATTCTCTCAGCAAGTAAATCCGCGTCAAAATTGGCGTCATACCATAAACCCGCCTGCAGTCTTTCCTTGGCAGTCAGCTTTTTTCCCGATGGTGCTGTCATAAAACCTCCCTGTAAAACGGTTCCTCATTATAGCCATTCCCGCAGGATGGAGAGCATTCCACCCTGACGGAGATTAAACCGCGAGCGCTTTCAGGTTACTTAACGCCATTTTTGTAAACCTGGCACGTTTTTTTCATGTAAGGAGTCAGGAGGCAAGACCTTGCCGCTGCCTCCGGGGAGAGAAAGAAATGGCTTTATATATCAATACCAATATTTCATCACTGATAGCTCAGCGCAACGCCACGCGCGCGACTGACAATCTCGACGTCTCCTATGAGCGCCTCGCCTCAGGACTCAGGATTAATTCCGCCAAGGACGATCCGGCGGGCATTCAGATTTCCGATCGCCTCACCTCGCAGATCGATCATCTCGCCATGGGCAACCGTAACGCCCAGGACTGCATGTCCTTTGCGCAGACGGCCGAAGGTGCCTTTGACGAGATCACCAATATGCTGCAGCGTATCCGCACCTTAGCCGTACAGTCCGCCACCGGTTCCATGACCGACTCGGACCGTCAGGCCATTCAGGAAGAGGTCGATCAGCTTAATGCCGAAATCGTGCGTATCTCCGAGGACACCACCTTCGCCGGCTCCGATCTGTTAAACGGCAAGGCCGGTACCGTCATTTTCCAGGTGGGAGCCGATCCCAATTCCACGGTTTCCATCGATCTCAATACCGCCTTTGACACCTCCTCCATCGCCCTGCAGGCGGCCATGATCCACGGTGACACCTTTAACGCCGTCAACGGCTCGGTGGTCATGACCTACCGCTACACCGAGGTCTTCACCTTCAATAAGGAAGGCGGCGGTATTGACATTACCACGGCCTCCAGAGCCCAGACCGTCTTAGCCGGCATTGACGGCCTCATCAACGCCGTAGACAGCAAGCGCGCTGAGTTAGGTGCCATGCAGAACCGCATGGAAGCCACCATCCGCAATCAGTCCAACGTGAGCGAGCAGGTCTCCTCCGCCCGCGCGCGCATCCGTGACACCGACTGGGCAGAGGAAACGGCCCATCTGACCTCCAACAACATTCTGCAGCAGGCCACCACCTCCATTCTTACGCAGGCCAATACCCGTCCGCAGATCGCCCTGCAGCTCCTCGCTCAGTAGACTTTTTAACCAGTTTTTCTTTCTCTCATGGGGGAAGCGCCGCTTCCCCCTGCTTTTGCGCTTAAATCCGCACAAAAAACGGGCATAAAGCGTCCCTGATTGCTAAAATATGCGGCAGTTTTGTTTTAGAGGACAGTGCATGGCTCAGTTCATTTTTACCATGAACCGCGTCGGGAAGATCGTCCCGCCTAAACGTTATGTTTTAAAGGACATCTCCCTGTCGTTTTTCCCCGGTGCCAAGATTGGCGTCCTGGGTTTAAACGGCGCGGGTAAATCCACTCTTATCAAGATCATGGCCGGTATCGACCAGGATTACGAAGGCGAGGCCCGCCCGCAGCCCGGTATCAAGATTGGCTACCTTCCCCAGGAACCGGTCCTTGATCCGGAGAAATCAGTACGCGAGGTGATCGAGGAATCCTTCGCCGAGGTCAAGAACGCCTTAACGCGCCTTGATGAAGTGTACGCCGCCTATGCCGAGGAAGACGCCGATTTTGACGCCCTCGCCAAGGAGCAGGCTAAACTGGAGGCCTTAATCGAGGTCCACGACGGTCACAATCTCGACTCACAGATTGAACGCGCCGCCGATGCCCTGCGTCTTCCGGATTTCGAGCGCAAGATCAAGGTGCTCTCAGGCGGTGAGCGCCGCCGCGTGGCCTTATGCCGCCTTTTATTAGAAAAGCCCGACATGCTGCTGTTAGACGAGCCTACCAACCACCTCGATGCCGAGTCCGTGGAATGGTTGGAGCAGTTCCTGCATCAGTACCCCGGTACCGTGGTCGCCGTGACCCACGACCGTTACTTCCTTGATAACGTGGCCGGCTGGATTCTGGAGCTCGACCGCGGCATGGGTATCCCGTGGCAGGGCAACTACTCCTCGTGGTTAGAGCAGAAGGATCGCCGTCTTGAGATCGAAGAGAACACGCAGACGGCCCGCCGCAAGTCCATTGAGCGCGAATTAGAGTGGGTGCGTCAGGGTGCCCGCGGCCGTCAGGCCAAGTCCAAGGCCCGTCTCAACCGCTTTGAGGAGCTCTCTTCGGTCGAGTATCAGAAGCGTAATGAGACCAATGAACTCTATATTCCGCCGGGGCCGCGCTTAGGTGACGTGGTGCTGGAGGTTGAGCACTTAAAGAAGGCCTATGACGGTGAGGTGCTCATCGACGATCTCTCCTTCAGCGTGCCCAAGGGAGCCATCGTGGGTATCATCGGCCCGAACGGTGCCGGTAAGTCCACCCTCTTCCGCATGATCACCGGCATCGAAAAGCCTGACTCCGGTACCATCCGCTTAGGTGACACCGTGGTCACGGCCTACGTCGAGCAGTTCCGTGACTCCATGAAGGATGAGAACACCGTCTTTGAGGAAATTTCAGGCGGTCAGGACATCCTTAAGATCGGCAATTACGAGATCCCCTCGCGCGCCTATATCGGCCGCTTCAACTTTAAAGGCACCGATCAGCAAAAGCGCGTGGGCGATCTGTCCGGCGGTGAGCGCGGCCGTCTGCAGCTGGCCAAACTGCTGCAGGTGGGCGGTAACTTACTGCTCCTTGACGAGCCGACTAACGATCTCGACGTCGAGACCCTGCGCGCCCTGGAGAACGCCTTACTGGAGTTCCCGGGCTCAGCCATGGTCATCTCTCACGATCGCTGGTTCCTCGACCGTATCGCCACCCACATCCTCGATTACTCCGACGAGGGTCAGGTGCGTTTCTTCGAGGGCAATTACACCGAGTACGAGAACTGGAAGAAGCAGACCTTAGGTGAGGACGCTCAGCCCCACCGTCTGCGCTTTAAGAAAGTGACCGACTAAGGTTACCCACCCATTCTCCACAGCCCGCCGCGTGCGGGCTGTTTATTTTCAGGCTTACACTTTAAAATCTGCCCCCGCCATGAAAAAACCCGCACTCAGGCGGGTTCTTTACACTGCAGGGCACTTAAGTGCCTGACTTTAGCCTACGAACTGCTTGACGTCCACACCCTCGGGCAGGGCGAGCACGTTGAAGTAGCGATCGCGGGTCTTGGGCTTATTGAGATCTACGTAGTACTTGGCTAACTGTTCAGCGGTCACCGGGGTCAGGTTCAGGGCCTTGGCGCTGATGACAAAGAGCTGATACTTCATCCCGGAAAGCTTTTTGAACATATCGCACTCGGCACCGGCGGCGGCAATCGCCGAGGGCTGGAACTTGGTGAAGATCACGGGACGCCAGCCACGCTCAAAGACGCGGGCACCGCCGTTAATCACCTTCTGCTCACAGCCTCCCACATCCATGATGAGTACGTCGGGCATTCTCGCTAACTGCTTGCCCTTTAAGATGCCGTCAAGGCAGTCGGTATCCACCTCTAATTCCACGCGGCCTTCCTCGGGGACGGTTGCGCTGACTAAGGAAGACACGTAGCGATCCTTAGCTCCGATATAGAGCTGAGCCTTACCCTGCACGTCGGTGACGGCCAGAGGATTGACGGTGACGCGATCGGCCACGTCATTCATGGCGATATTACGCTCGAGGAGACGGCGGTTCTCGGCCTGCGGCTCGTAACAGTCCACGAAGACGTTCGCGGCGCTGCGGGCGGCTAATAAGGCATACCAGCCTACGTTGGCGCCCAGGTTCAGGACGGAGACACGCTTTCTCTCGGCGGAGGTCTTCTTTAAGATCCGCGCAATCACGGTGGACTCGGTGGGCTCCCACTGACCGGTCTGGGCGATGGAACGCGAGACATGCGCCTCGGCGTTAACGTCGGCGTAGACTGCCATCAGGTAGGGTTCCATATTGAGCGGCGTGGCAAGGGCGAAACGGTCGTCTTCCTTGTCCTTCATCACCACGAGATGGATCTCGGTGGCGGCAATGGCATTGTTATAGAGGTTGATGTTGACGCGCAGATCAGCGTTACTCCACTTCTTGGCCATGGCATGGCGCGTGAAGTTTTCGTCTAACACCAGCTTGTAATTGATGATGCGGAAATCGAGATTCTCGTACAGGGCGACGGGGGTATTACCCACACCGCGCTCCTTCCACTGCTCATTCACCTGACGGTCAAAGAACTGCATGGAGTTCACCGTCACGGCGCGGGTGACGGTAGGATCGCTTAAGAAGCTCTCATGACGCGGATGGGAGGAGAGAATATGCACATGCGCGCCATGACGGCACACACGGTAAAGCTCGGCCATCACTGCCACGAAGGTGCGGGGATCCTGACCTAAGTGCTCCAGGGTGTGTATGAGGCGCACCTCACTGACACTGTTATCCTCAAAGGGCCACGGAGTCTCCTCTAAATCCACCTGCATGTCCGGTTCGCAGGCTTCCTGTTTGTCGACGTTAAGCCAGCCCTCATAATGATGAAAGCCACAGCCTAAATTGAGCTTTACAATTTTATCTTTGGACATGATCTGTAATTATTTTTTCCCAAATACGAGTTTTAACCGTCACAGGCTCTGAGAAGATCCGCGCCTTCCAGTGTCTGAATGACTGACACAGGATACCACAAATCCCCTGTTTGCATGTGCAATGGACAGCGCTTTTGGCACTAAATTACCACGCTGCGACGGGGGGCACATTTAGGAGGCATCAAAAGGGCCCTTAGCGCCCCTTTTTTCTTATCCTGTATCTACAAAGACCATTTCACCGGAGTGATGGGAGTCGTGGCATCTAAGACCTCAGAAACGATCCCGGGGTCCTCGGACATCCCATCTGTCTCATCTGCCCCCTTAAAGATAAGCGGGCTGCAGCTGTCAATGCGGGATCTGACGCTGCGGGCTCCATCCTCGCGGCGCAGATGCACTGCCTTAAGCACCATGGTAAGCAGCGTACCTAAGACGGGCAGCGTGGGTGAGCTTAACACCTCCATCGGAGAGGCGCATTCCGGAAGATCAAGGTTTAAGGTCGCCGCCTGACTCAGCTCACTGCCCTGCGGGGCGCAGGTCAGGATGGAAAGGGCCTGCGAGGTGGCGATATGCCCCGCCTGCAGCGTCGCGTGCGCGCGTCCCGTGGCGTCTAAAAGCCAGACCAGATCGCCCTGACGGAAAGTGGAAAGCGCTGAGTATAAGGCAAACTCGCTGTCATAGCTCTCGGCGTTAAGACCAAGGGAGATCAGCGCGAGCGCGGCCATTTTCGCTAAGGGCTGACACTCGCCACCGCCATACACGAGCACGCGGCGCGACTGCGCGATGAGATCGACGGCGCGGGCTAAGCCCTGCACGTCAAGCCTTACCGCGAGGGCATTTAAGGCCGCGACGGTGCTGTCCAGCACTTTATTGGCCACGTCCTGCACGCTGTCTCCCTGCCGGACCTCGCTGTGAGCAGCGGGGCGCGTGGTTAAAAGGGCCACGCTGAGGGCGTTCTTAAAATCAGGAAAACCCTCAAAGCCTAAGGACTTGCAGAAACGGCACACCGTGGGCTCGCTGACTCCGGCCCGCTTCGAGAGCGCAGCGATAGTTTCGGTGCTGACGATTTCGGGGGAGGAGGTTACAGCGAGCGCCACCTTGCGCTCAGCCTTGGACAGCTCGCCGGCCGCTGCGGCTACCCTCTCTAAAAGCGCCTTGGATGCATCCATTACAAAAGCTCCGCCGAGTTCTTGATAAAGCCGTTCTGCACCACGTAGCGGATGCGGAAATCGTCATCGAAAATGATGAGATCAGCCACGTAACCGCCTTCAATACGGCCATACTCGTGATCAAGACCTAACATCTGCGCCGGCACGGTGGAAGCGGCGGCCAGGGCCTCGTCAATGGTAAAGCCGCAGCTCTTGACCAGGAAGCGCACGCTGTCCAGAAGACTTAAGTTGGTACCGGCTAAAGCTCCCTTGGCGTCAATGAGTCCGCGGGCCTGATCGACGAAGATCTCGGTACCGGCCACGGTAAAGGAGTTCATGAGATCGGGTGAACCGGCCGCAGCCTGACTGTCCGAAACGATATAGAGACGGTTTTCAAGGATGCGGTGCATGATGCGGATATGGGCCGGATGGACATGCCGTCCGTCGGCAATCAGCCCCACGCGGGCATCCTCAAAGGTCAGCGCCGCACCGATAAGCCCCGGCTCCCGGCCCGTGGGCGGACGCATACCGTTAAAGAGATGCGTGACATTGGTGATCCCGGCGCGCATCGCCACTAAGGCATCCTGATAGGTGGCATTGGAGTGGCCCATGGAAAGCGTCACGCCGGTGGACTGCAAATCAAGCAGCGCCTTTCCCTTGACCACCTCGGGGGCGATGGTCATATAGGCGATATCCTCGTGATGTTCACGCACGTAGGCGATATCGGCATCGGTGATATTGCGGATATAGCCCACCGGATGGAAACCCTTGCGCTCGGGATTGATGAAGGGGCCCTCCAGGTGAATGCCCGGGCATACGCCCGGGTGCTTGGAGCGGAACTCTGCGACCGCGTTAAGAGCACGGGTCATGTTCTCACGCGGGCCAGAGACAATAGTTGGCACGAAGGTGAGTGTCCCGCGCTGCGTTAAAAAACGCCGCATCTTCTCAAGACTCTCCACGGTGGGCTCCGAGGCGAAGGTCACGCCCGCACAGCCGTTGACGAGCAGATCAATAAGACCGGGGGCCACGTGCAGGCCGTTTAAGTTGAGTTCCTCGGAATTTCCGTCCTCAAAAAGGGCCGGATCGACAGGAATAATGCGGTGATTCTGAATGGCCAGCGAGTCCGAACCGAAAAACTCGTCCGAACACAGATGCAGTCTGGCGTTACGCAGTATGGTTCCGCCCATGCTCACTCCTTTAGCTAAGGGGGACAGCCCCCTCAGCTCTGTTTATTCATTGGGCTTTGCAGCCTTCTTAGCCGCCAGCGCGGCCTTTTTCTCTTCACGTGCCTGCGCCAGCGCGGCCTTGCGGGCCCGCTTGGCGGCAAAGTCCGGCTTGCCCTTGTTCTTCAGAACACGGTGACGGAGCTTGACGCGTTTTTTCTCTTCTTCCTTGCCCTTACGGTCAAAACCGCCCTGTCCCTGGGTGGCGGCGCGCCCTGAACGTCTGCCGAGGGTCTTTTCCTCGGGGGCTAAGGGGAAGGCGGCGCACAGGCCCTTAATCTGGCGGCGCTCAATGTCACGGCCCGTATAGCGCTCAATGCGCTCCAGGGTCGCGATCTCGCTGCGCTCTACAAAGGAAACCACCACGCCGGAGGCGCCCGCGCGGGCAGTACGGCCGGCACGGTGCACGTAGATGATGGCCTGACGGGGCAGATCGAAGTTATAAACCCACTGCACCTCGGGCAGATCAAGACCGCGGGCGGCCACGTCAGTGGCGATGAGCAGCGACACCTCGCCTTCCTTAAAGCGGCTGATCGCGGCATTACGCTCGGCCTGCGAGAAATCTCCCTGCAAGGTGGCAAAGGTAAACCCGGCGCGCTTTAAGCGGCCAGCGAGCAGGGATACGCGGTCTTTAGTGCGCACGAAAATCAGGGCACGGTTTCTGGTGGTCGAAAGCAGATGCAGCAGAATGCTGACTTTCTTTTCGGGACTGTCGGCGTAATAGGCCCGGCTCTTTAAGAGCTCAGGCAGCTTCTCATCACTCTCACCGCCCACCCCGACGCGTACCTCAAAGGGATCATTGAGCAGCTCGGAGGCAAATCCCTGAATACCCGCTCCCTCGAGCGTCGCCGAAAAGAGCATGGTCTGCGAACGGTTGACAAGGCGCGACGCCAGACCCTTGACCTCATCGTAGAAACCGAGATCGAGCATGCGATCGGCTTCATCGATGATGAGCATTTCAATGCTGTCAGGGTCAAGCCAGCCCTTGCGCAGCACCTCGCCTAAACGGCCTGGCGTGGCCACCACGAGATCGGCCACCAGATCACGCTGCGCCTCACGGTCGCCGCCGCCAATCACGGTACCGCAGGAAAGCTCCGTACCAAAGCTTAATTTCTCGGCAACCTCGCAGATCTGCAGGCCAAGCTCACGCGTAGGCTCTAAAATGAGCACCCGCGGCACACCCGTAGCGCCCTTTTTGAGACACTGCACGAGAGCGGGAATGAGGAACGCACCGCTCTTGCCCGTTCCCGTGGGAGCGCCGCCCAGGATATCCGAACCTTCGAGGGCAGGGGCTAACACCAGATCCTGAATATGGGTGGGTTTCTCCCAGCCTAAGGAAGCGATATTGGACGATATGATCTCAGGTAAAGCAAAATTCTCAAACCCCATTACACCCCCTCTCGGCCCTTACGGCCCTCATGCTTTTGAATAATGAGAGCGACCATACGCTCGCGGCGCGGCGTATCGGGCTTAGCCGTACCGTGTAGCCAGCGAAAGAGCTCTAAATCCGTCGCGTTGAGTAAATCCATGTAATCTTCAAGTACGTCCGCGCCGAGGGCGGGTAAATCGTGTTCCACAAAGGGCAGCAGCATCAGGTCCAGCTCGCGCATTCCGCGGCGGCTCTGCCAGCGCACTTTGCCCCAGTTAATCTCAGTCATAATTCCTCTAAACGGCAATGGGAGCCTTAATCACCGGATGGGGATCATAGCCCTCCAGGATAAAGTCCTCGTACTCATAGTCAAAGATGGACGGGGCCTTGCGCCTTAGGGTCATGGTTGGAAGCGGACGCGGCTCACGGCTTAACTGCTCGTGCGCCTGGTCCAGGTGATTTAAATAAAGATGCGTATCCCCTCCCGTCCACACGAAAGAGCCGGGCTCCAAATCGCATTCCTTAGCCATCATTAAGGTCAGTAAGGAATAGGAGGCGATATTAAAGGGTACGCCCAGGAAGAAATCACACGATCTCTGATAGAGCTGACAGCTCAGTTTCCCGTCTGCCACGTAGAACTGGAAAAGCGCGTGACAGGGCGGCAGCGCCATCCTGTCCACGTCAGCGGGATTCCACGCCGAGACGATAATGCGCCGTGACTCGGGATGATGCTTAATTAAGTCCACGGCATTGGCAATCTGATCGATTTCCTTCCCGTCGGGGGTTTTCCAGTGCCGCCACTGATAGCCGTAAATGGGGCCCAGATCTCCGTTCGCATCGGCCCACTCATCCCAGATGGTGACTTTGTGATCGTGCAGATACTGAATGTTGGTGTCACCCTTTAAGAACCATAACAGTTCATAGATGATGGACTTTAAATGCACCTTCTTGGTGGTAAGGAGCGGGAAGCCCTGACTTAAATCAAACCGCATCTGCGTGCCAAAGAGGGAGAGCGTGCCCGTACCGGTACGGTCCGAACGCTTTTCGCCCTCCTCAAGGATGCGGCGCATCAGATCTAAATAAACTTTCACCTAGCGCCCTCCTGCGCCAAAATCAATCTCCGGCAGGCTCTCAGCATCCATACTGTAGGCCTTGCGACTGCTCTCATGGAGCGCGATGACGCGGCTTAAGCCGTGCACCGTGGCATACTCCTCGTAAAGGGCGCGCAGTTTCTGCCCGTCTTTTTCGGTCAGCGCCTTCGCGCCTAACTCGCAAAGTCCCGCACTCTCCACATGGCGGATAACGTACTTGACCTTGGCGATGTCCGAGTAATTCATGGACAGATTTTCATAGCCTAACGAGATCAGGAGCAACGCCCCCAGGGGATCGCCTGCCAGTTCACCGCAGACGCTGATATGGCGCTGATGTTCCTTCGCCACCTTCGCAAAATGGGCAAGGCAACGCACTACCGCCGGATGGAAAGGATCATAGAAGCGGCTGACCTTGGGATTGGAACGGTCCACGGCCAGTAAGTACTGGATAAGATCGTTTGAGCCGATGGAAAGGAAATCCACCTCGTCCACGAAATCCTCAAGGAAGAACGCCACCGAGGGCACTTCGAGCATGATGCCAAAGCGCGGAATGGGATACTCACGGCCGTCTTTGGCGCTTAACTCAAGAGCCGCCTGATGCAGGGCCTTCTTCATGAACAGCACCTCATCAAGACGCGACACCATCGGCACCATGATCTCTAAATTGCCATACTGCTGATGGGCAATCAGCATCGCCTTTAACTGCGTCATGAGGATCTGCGGCTGATCGATGGTCACGCGCACGCCTCTCCAGCCAAAGGCAGGATTGATCTCCCTGATGGGCAGATAGGGAAGGCCCTTATCCGAACCGATATCCAGGGTACGGATGCACACCGGCAGCGGTGCAAACTTCTTTAAAAGCCCGCTGTACCACGCCACCTGCTGTTCCTGCGTGGGGAAGGTCTGCGTGAGCATGAAGGCGATTTCCGAGCGGAACAGGCCGATACCGTCGGTGATCTCCTTTAAGCCGTCATCGGCCTTCTCGGAGCTTAAGCCGGCGTTTAACTGCACGTTGACGTGCCTGCCGTCAAGCGTGACCGGATCAAGGCCAATTTCCTTGAAGAAGAGATCGCTCTGCGCGCGGTTCTGCGAAATGAGCTCCTCAAATTCATCTACCACCGACTGCGGCGGATCGATGAGGATCTCGGCGTTCTTGCCGTCCACGATGAGCATGTGTCCGTCAATGGTGGAGAGATCGATATCCACGCCCTGCACCGAGGGAATGCCCAAGTCACGGGCCAGAATCGAAGCATGCGACGAGGTCGCAGACGAGGTCGCCACAAAACCTGCGATACGGTCCGGCGGCAGTTCCGCCACCATGGCCGCCGGCAGCGACTCCACCACTAAAATGACGCTCTCGGAAAGCTCGAACTCACGGGCCGAGGCATGCACGAGACGGGCAATTAAGACCTCGGAGAAATCGTGCAGATCGGTGTACAGATCGTCGTCCTCATCCTCGCGGGCCTTATCCAGACGCGACTCGATGACGAGCTTGATGGCCGAGGAGGCTAAGACGCGCTGCTCCTCAATGACCCTGTCCACGTCCTCTTCAAAGGAAATGTCATCGAGGAGACGCCCGTAGCCTGACATATAGCCGAACATGGCGCTGCGGTTCTCAGCCTCTTCCATCTTTAAGGCGGCCCGGTCCATCTCCACCTGGAGCTGGAAAAGCGTCTGATGGAAGAGTTCCTGCTGCAGCGAGGGATCCTCGCAGCGCAGCACCTTTACCTGCTCAATGGAAATGGCCGGCTGCCACACCATGGCCTTGGCGATCGCCATGCCGCCCGTGCCGCTTACGCCATGCACGCGCTTGATATTGGGATCATCGTCAATGCTGTCGGCGCGGCTTATCGCGATAATGCTCGCGATCTGCGCGGCCAGGGTGACTAAGAAAGACTCTTCGGTGGGTCCGAACTGCTTTTGCTCCTTGCTCTGAATCACGAGCACGCCGAGCAGATCCCCCTGGTTTAAGACCGGCACGCCTAAAAAGGACATGTATTCGTCTTCACCGACCTCGGGTAAATACTTAAAGCTCGGATGCGACGGAGCGTCTGCTAAATCCAGCAGTTCACGCTTCTTGCCCACCACGCCCACGAGGCCTTCGCCGCTTTGCAGGGTAACCTTGCCTACCGCCTCGCGTGACAGGCCGTCGGTGGCCCGTAAACGGAAACGGTCGCGTAAGCTCTCGTATAAATACAGCGAGCAGCAGTCAGCGAGCGTGGCTTCACGGATGCGTCGGACCAAAGTTTCCATAGCCTGTTCCAGATCGGGCTTCTTCGCCACCTCTTCGGTGATCTGGCGCAGCGCCATGAACATCTGGCTTTGTCTTTCGTCCATAAAAATTAACGATCCCTCCTCACTGGGGTATAGCGCGTTTTACCCTGTACCGGCGCGGTTTTCCCAAACAGCGCCAGGGGCGCGAACTCAGTCAGCACCCTGCGGTAAACGTCCCGCTTGAAGGACACCACCTGACGCACGGGGTACCAGTAAGACACCCAGCGCCAGTCATCAAACTCCGGATGACCTTCGCGGTTAAATTTAATGTCCGACGAGCCGCGTCCCTGCAGACTTAACAGAAACCACTTCTGCTTCTGTCCGAGACACACCGGATCGTCCTCATAACGGATCATACGCTTGGGCAGACGGTAACGGTGCCAGCTGCGCGATGTAGCCAGCACCCGCACGTCCTCACGCACGAGTCCCAATTCTTCATAAAGTTCACGGAACATGGCGTCCGAGGGACTTTCGTCCCTGTTCACGCCACCCTGCGGGAACTGCCAGGAGTTCTGACGTATCCTGCGGGCCCACAGCACCTGACCCTGGCGATTGCAGATGACTATGCCCACATTCGGTCTGTATCCGTCACTATCAATCACAGTCAGGTTCCTAATCACTTGACGGCACTGCCGTCTTTTAAAACCGGTCCGGAAAACTTACTTTCCGATCCGTGTAATTATCGCACAAGGTTTTTCATCTCTCCACCGCGGCAACGCGGATGGTGCCCTGCCTCACATTAATTTTTCTCACATCTTATACAAAGACTTTCCATTCTGAAAAAACAGTCCGCCGGGGCGGAAAAAGTGCGGCCGCAGCTTTAGACGGGGCATGGCGTCAAAAGTTGCAGGCGCGCAATGCTACAATGCGTGAACTGCATTCTCAAGGAGGTACCGTGGGTATCGTTGCCACCCCTCAGGATTTTCCCCGCCCCGCCGCGCCGCGCTCGCTTTCCGAGCTCAAGGAACGCCTTGAGGCCATCATGGGCAAAAGCCTTTTAGAGCTCACCCGTGAATACGGTCTTAAGTGGCCGGCCCGCTTTAAGATGGCCAAGGGTTTTACGGGCGAGCTTATCGAGTATATTTTAGGCGGCACGGCCCGCAATCTGCCTCTGCCTGACTTTACCCATCTCTCCATTGAACTTAAGACCCTGCCCATTGACGGGCGTTACCTGCCTCTGGAGTCCACCTACATCTGCCACTTAAACCTGATGGAGGACGTCGGGCAGCGTTTTGAGGACAGTGCCCTGTACCGCAAGACTGCCCTGATGCTTTTCGTGGCCGTCGAGGGCAGTGATCGCATTGAGCCTGAGATCCGCCGCGTCATGGGCTATTACCTCTATAAGCCTGACCGGGAGGCCCTGGCGCGCATTCGCACCGACTACGAGGAAGTGATGGAAATGGTTAGTCTCGGACACGCTCACGAAATCAATGCCCGCATGGGCGAGGTGGTACAGGTGCGTCCCAAGGGAGCCTCAGGCCGTGACTTAGTACCTTACATCAATGAGGACGGTGAAAAGGCCTACACCCGCCCGCGCGGTTTTTACTTCCGCGCCTCCTTCACGCGGGACATCTGCAAAAAGATGTTTCCTGAGGTTCATGCGCAAAAGGAAAATCCCCGCGCCTGACCGGTATTTCTTTTCACTCATACCGCATCTGCCGCGGTTTTTGCAGGTTACGGAGACGGCAAAGCCGGGCATTGCCCGGCCTTGCGTGACGTAAAGTCAGAAAGATTAGTCGAGGTTGGCGACAATCTCTTCCACGGTCTTCTTGGCGTCGCCAAAGCACATGGCGGAGTTTTCCTTGAAGAACAGCGGATTCTGCACACCGGCGTAACCGGTATTCATGGAGCGCTTGAACACAACCACGTTGCGGGCCTTCCAGACCTCAAGCACCGGCATGCCGGCGATGGGGCTGTTGGGGTTCTCAAGAGCGGCGGGGTTAACGGTGTCGTTAGCGCCAATCACGAGCACGGTATCGGTGTTCTCGAAGTCATCGTTGATCTCGTCCATTTCCAGAACGATGTCATAGGGCACCTTAGCCTCGGCTAAGAGCACATTCATGTGACCCGGGAGACGACCGGCCACGGGGTGAATGGCAAAGCGCACCTCGATACCGCGGGCCTTTAACTTCTCGGTTAACTGCGCAACGGCATTCTGAGCCTGGGCCACGGCCATACCGTAACCGGGGGCGATGATGACGGAGGTGGAGTTCTTGAGCAGATCGGCAACATCAGGAGCCTTAATCTCACGGTACTCACCCATTTCCTCATCCTGGGCGACAGCGCCTTCGTTACCGAAGCCGCCGGCGATCACGGAGATGAAGGAACGGTTCATGGCCTTACACATGATATAAGACAGAATGGCACCTGACGAGCCCACTAACGCGCCGGTCACGATGAGCAGATCGTTATTGAGCATGAAGCCCGAGGCGGCGGCAGCCCAACCCGAGTAGGAGTTAAGCATGGAAATCACCACCGGCATATCGGCACCGCCGATGGCGGCCACTAAGTGCACGCCAAAGACGAGAGCGATGAGGGTCATGATAACGAGCGGGGTTAACGGGGCAACGTCCGCGGCCATGAACCAGATGAGCAGGAAGAAGGACACCACTAAAGCGGCGAGATTGAGCCAGTGACCGCCCGGGATGACGAGCGGGGCGCTCTTGAAGACGCGCAGCTTGTAAGTGCCGTTTAACTTGCCGTAAGCCACGATGGAGCCGGTGAAGGTCACGGCACCGATGAAGATACCTAAGAAGATCTCCACGAGGTGAGTGTTGAGCTCAGCCGGGCTCATGGTCAGGGCGGCGCTCTGAGCGACGCTGTTGGCGGCCTCTAAGAGAGCGGTGATCTCGTTGGCGGAAGCGCCGACGGGGATGGTCACGGTCTCGGGAGCCACACCGCCTAACTCGAGGAAGGTGTTAAAGCCGACCAGGACAGCAGCTAAACCCACGAAGGAGTGCAGGCAGGCGATCATCTCGGGCATCTGTGTCATAGCGACCTTGCGGGCCACGTAGATACCGATGCAGGCACCGATCACCATCGCGACGATGATGAAGACGAAACCCATTGCCGACTCCACCTGGAAGAAGGTGGCGATGAGGGCAATGGTCATACCGACCATACCGGAGAGGCAGCCGTACTTGGCGGTCTCCTGCTTGGAAAGGCCGGCAAGGGCCATGATGAAAAGCAGAGCGGCCAGAATGTAGGCCATGTGAATCGGACCTAAAGTCATTTTCTCTTATCCTCCGTCCCTTACTGCTGCTTCTTGAACATGGCCAGCATGCGTCTGGTGACGGCAAATCCGCCGAAGATGTTAATGGATGCAATGAGCACGCCGATGAAGGCGAAGATACCCGTCAGAATACTGCCGGAGCTGATCTGCAGGATGGCACCCACCACGATAATGCCGGAAATGGCGTTAGTTACGGACATCAGCGGCGTATGCAGAGAGTGGGTAACGTTCCACACCACGTAGTAGCCGCAGACGCAGGCTAACACGAACACGGTGAAGTGCGGCAGGAACTGCTCGGGAGCGAAGAGACCGATGAGGATCATCGCCACGAGGAGCGTCACGACGCAGCCGATCTTGAGCTTCGGGGACACCTTGCGCTGCTCCACCTTCTGTGGGGCGGCGGCAGGCTTGGCGGCCGGAGCTGCAGACACGCTGATCTTGGGCGGCGGGAAAGTCACCTCGCCCTTTAAGGTCACGGTCATGTTGCGCAGCACCACGTCCTCAAAGTCGATATTGATGTTGCCATCCTTTTCCTTGCATAAGAGCTTGGTCAGGTTGACTAAGTTGGTGGCATAGAGCTGCGAGGACTGGGCGGGCAGACGGGCGGCTAAATCGGTGTAGCCGATGATCTTCACGCCGTTGGGGGTCGTGGCAATCTTACCGGCCTGGGTCAGCTCGCAGTTACCGCCGGTGGCAGCAGCTAAGTCGACGATCACGGAACCGGGCTTCATGCTCTCCACCATCTCCTTGGAAATGAGGCGCGGAGCGGGCTTGCCCGGAATGGCGGCGGTGGTGATGATGATATCCACATCCTTGGCCTGAGCGGCAAAGAGCTCCATCTCAGCCTTGATGAACTCGTCGGACATCACCTTGGCATAACCGTCCGAAGAACTGCCATCCTCATTCTTGAAGTCGAGCTTTAAGAACTCACCGCCCATCGACTTAATCTGATCGGCCACCTCAAGACGGGTATCAAAGGCACGCACGATGGCGCCTAAGGAGTGGGCGGCACCGATGGCGGCCAGGCCGGCGACGCCGGCACCGATCACGAGGACCTTAGCCGGAGGTACCTTGCCTGCGGCGGTCACCTGACCGGTGAAGAAGCGGCCGAAGGTGTGGGCAGCTTCAATCACGGCACGGTAGCCGCTGATGTTGGCGGTGGAAGACAGAGCGTCAAGGGCCTGAGCGCGGGAAATACGCGGCACCATGTCCATGGCGAGGACATTGACCTTCTTAGCGTTCAGCGCTTCCACTAATTCGGGATTCTGCGCCGGGCGGATAAAGCTGACTAAAGTCTGCCCTTCCTTGAGCAGCTCGATTTCGTCCTTATTCGGGGCATTGACCTTGTAAATAATGTCACTGTTCCAGACTTCACGGCCTCTGACCACCTTAGCACCGGCAGCGGTATAAGCGGCGTCGTCAAAGCTGGCGTCAGCACCGGCATTACTCTGGACAGCTACCTCAAAGCCTAATTTGATGAGCTTGCCTACCGTGTCCGGAGTGGCTGCCACTCTGGTCTCACCGCGCAGGCTCTCCTTGGGAATACCTATGAGCATGGCTTTTTCCTATACGTTTTAAACGATGGGTTTAACACTCACGTGTTCATTTACAAAGGCTCATTATAGGGCCTCACCTTAAAAAGGTAAGGGAGTGCGCTTTATTTTTGCAGGTTGCCTCGCATTTTGCGCATGCAAAAAGTCCCCGGCAGCAGGGCCTGTCCACCTAAAAATGTAAACGCTTTCCTGAAAAGGACCGGCAGCTGGCTTAAGGCAGAGCCCGAAGATAGCGGGCTAACTCGGAAACCTCGCCTTCGAGGTTTAAATGGGCGTAGCGGGAGCTCTCAAGATCCAGAGACATGGTCAGGGCGTTCTCGGCGGGATGATCTCCATAAGGCTCATAATAGTTCTTGCGCACGCCCGCGCGCTTAAAACCGTGACTTTCGTAAAGGGCGATGGCGACACGGTTACTCTCACGCACTTCCAGAAAACAGCGCTTAGCCTGACAGAGCGTGGCCAGAGCGAGCGAGCCCTCAAGGAGCAGCCTGCCGTAGCCATGGCCCTGATAGGCGCGGGCCACGCCGATGGTCCACAGTTCGGCCTCGTCATAAACGATGGAGACCGCGGCATAGCCCATTAAGGTCTTACCTGCGAACACTCCGGTATTGAGGCAGGAATAGTTTTCCTCAAAGCAGGAGTGAATGTTATCCCACGTCCAGGGATGGGCGTGAGCCGAAACCTCGATGGCATACAGGCGATCGATAAGCTCGCGCGTTCCCTGACGAAGCGTCTTGACGCACACCTGAGTAAGCCTCGCATCCGTAACTCTCATGCCTTTACCGCCTCGGCAAATTCCCGTTTTAAAAACTCCCACAAAGGACGTTTTTCCCCTACCGTATGGGCGTGCGTTCCCTCAGGAGCCTGCTGTCCCGCGGCTAACAGCACCACGTCGCCTGGCTTAAAGGCATGCGCGCTGTCAAAACGTCCCACGGTAAGTCCCCTGGAGATAAGGAAGGAGATGAGGGAGTAGAGGAAATCCACCTTAATCTCGGGGGCTAAGTAAAGATCCGCCTCCTTGCGCAGCGGCAGCGGAGCTGAGGCCGCGCTCTTTACCGTAACCCTGGCGGCGCTGACTGCGGAACGGTTTTCCGCAGCGGCACTTAATCCTTCGGCCCCTCTCAGAGAAGGCACGGCCTGCAGCGTCGCGCTGCCTGAGGGCACGGGAGGTACGGCTGAGCTCTGCGGCGCCTGTGCCGGTGACGGGACGGACTTAGGTGCGGCAGCTTCGGAAACAGAGAGATCCTGCGGCGCAAAAGGCATGACCACGCCGGCGCGCAGTTTCCAGACAGTCTCGGTGGTTTGAAAGGTCATAGAAGAAGACCCTTAAAGGATGGTGTCATGAAGTGGCAGGAGCAGAAGGACTCGAACCCTCAACCGTCGGTTTTGGAGACCGCTGTTCTACCATTAGAACTATGCTCCTGCAAGACGGCGCACATTTTGCCCGAAAGCATCTGCTTTGTAAAGTCTTTTTTGCAATCTTTTTTCACGGCTCCGGGCATAGCGCCTTACTCACCTCGGGCAAAGGCTTGATTTTAAGGCAAGAGTTCTGCACGGCGGGGATGCAAATACCGACTGAGGTGTGTATAATGAAGCTTTCAGGAGCCTTTGCAAATTGAGCGTCCTGAAAAGCCCTTCTCATGATGCCTCCCTTGCACTGACTCCTCAAGTTAAGGTCTTACAAGAGGGACAGAACCACAATGACCAATCCTCTCTTCCAAAAGGATATCATCTCCATCTCGGAGTTCAGCCGCGAGCACATTGAGCTCATCTTAAAAACCGCCCGTCAGCTCAAAGAGCATCCGCGCAATGATCTGCTCAAGGGCAAGCTCATCGGCGTGACCTTCTTTGAAGGCTCGACCCGTACCCGCCTCTCCTTTGAAACCGCCATTCACCGCTTAGGCGGCGAGGTCATCGGCTTTGCCGACGCCTCCAACACTTCTTTAGGTAAGAAAGGCGAAACCCTCGCTGATTCCATCCGCATCATCACCTCCTATACCGACGCCCTGGTGATGAGGCATCACATGGAAGGTGCCGCCCGCCTCGCAGCCGACATTTCTCCCGTACCGGTCATCAACGCCGGAGACGGAGCCAATCAGCACCCCTCGCAGACCCTGCTCGATCTCTTCACCATTTACGAGACCCAGGGCAGACTGTCGGACATCTCCATCGCCTTCGTGGGTGACTTAAAGTACGGCCGCACCGTGCACTCGCTTGCCGAGGCCCTGTGCCATTACAACGCCCGCATTTACTTAGTCTCCCCTGAATCTCTGGCGATGCCCGCTTATATCCTCGATACCCTTAAAGCCCGCGGCATCGAATACTCGGTGCATCAGACCATTGAGGAGGTCATGCCCAAGGTGGATATCCTCTACATGACCCGCGTGCAGAAAGAGCGTTTTGACGAGACTGAGTATCAGCACCTGCGCTCCAAGTACATTCTGACCCCGGACATGCTCACCGAGGCCAGATCCAATATGAAGATCCTCCACCCGCTCCCGCGCATTGACGAGATCACCCTCGAGGTGGACGCGACTCCGCACGCTTACTACTTCAAGCAGGCCGCTAACGGCGTGTACGCCCGTCAGGCCCTGCTCTCACTGGTTCTTAACAAGGAGATTTAATCATGTCCGATACTCAGATTTCCAAAGACAAGCTCCTCGTTGAGGCCATTGCCAACGGCACCGTCATCGATCACATCGCCCCCGGTCAGGCCATGAACATCCTGCGCCTCTTTAAGTTCCTCGGGCGTCACAATCACATCACGGTGGGCTTTAACCTGCGTTCGGGCGAGTTAGGTTCCAAGGACATCATCAAGATCTCCGACGTAACCTTCTCCCCCTCCGAGACCGAGCAGTTAGCCATTCTCGCGCCTAACGCCACGATTAACGTCATCTCCAACTACAAGGTGATTGACAAGTACCATCTGCGTTTACCGCCCGAGAGCGTAGGTGCCTTCGAGTGCCCGAACAGCAACTGCATCACCCATGTCGAGAAAGCCGCCACGCCGCGCTTCCGCATCTTCGTCACGGACAAGGGCGAGGTGATGATGCGCTGCCACTACTGCGAGCGCGTCTTCTCGCGTGAGGTGGTCTTAAAGAACAACGGCCTTGAGCCCTAAAAGACCTTAACCATTACAGGAGGGAGGGCCGCGGCCCTCCCTTTGCGTCTTAACCGCCTCTGCCTGTTCTCAGGCCGTCTTAAAGACACACGCTGCGGACGTTCCTTTCCCCATGAGAACGCCTTCCTCAATCCCGTGCCTCTCCTCCCAAAACAAATACGGCACCCGTTAAGGTGCCGCGAGGTTATGTTTAAGGTTGCAACTGATTAGCGCTTCACGTCTAGTACCCTAAAGCGCGGGGCAGGTAAGTGGTAATCACGGGGAAGAAGGCGATGCACAGAATACCCGCCATCACGACCGCCTGATATTTGAGCATGGGACGGATGACGTTCTTCATGTCCACGTCACAGATCATGCAGGTCACGTACATACCCTGGCCCACGGGGGCGCTGAAGAGGCCAAAGCCCATGGATAACACCATGAGAACGCCGTATTGCAGGGGATCGTAACCTAACTGAATGGCAATCGGCACGAGGATGGGGGCGAAGATGATGAGGGCCGGAGCGCCTTCAAGCACCGAACCGAAAATCACCAGCACCACCACCGAGAGCACGAGAAACAGCCAGCTGCCATAAGTACTGCCGATTTCTGCAACGAACTGCGCGCAGTACTGCGGGATCATCTCAATGGTCAGCGCGTAGGACAGGGACTGCGCCGCCGCCACGATGAAGAGCAGCGTGCCGGACATCGCGGACATCTTAATGAAGAGCTCTACCGTGGCCTTTAAGGTCAGCTCGCGGAAGACCAGACGCCCCACCACCAGAGCGTAGACCACGGCGAAGGCCGAAATCTCCGTGGAAGTGGCGATACCGGCGACGACGCCGCGGCCAATCATCACGATCATGATAATGCCCACCGCAGCACCAAGGAAGAGCTGCTTTCTGGGCATCAGCACCGGATAGGCGTCCTTGATATTGATGCGGGTACCGCAGAAATAAGCGGTGATAAGCAGGAGCACGAGAATGAAGGCGGCAGGAATAATACCCGCGATGAAGAGCGCGCCGATGGAAATATTGGCGACAAAGCCCATCACGATGAGATTGACGCAGGGAGGAATGGCCTCTGCCATCACTGCCGAGGAAGCGAAGACGCCCGCGGCATCCTCAGAGCTCTGCTTAGTGCGCTTGACGGCCGGCATCAGCACGCCGCCCACGGCTGCCACGTCAGCGGTCTTGGAGCCGGAGATACCCGAGAAGAAAGCCATGGTCAGAATGGTGGTCATGTTAAGACCGCCCTTAAACCTGCCCATGACGCGCACGATGAACTCCACGAGACGCGGAGACATGCCGTTGATCTCCATGGCGCCGCCCGCGAGGAGGAAGAAGGGAATGGCCAGCAGCACGAAATGATCGACGCCAGCTGACACCTGCTGCGCGAAAAACACGAAGGGCAGCGTGGGATTGGAGATGAAAAATACCATCGCCGAGAGTGCCAGGGTAAAGGCAATCGGCATACCCGCGAGGATACCCACCACGAAGCAGATGAGCATCAGCACCGCAGGAAGGAGCATAAAGTCAGGCAGGGCCCTGTAAAAGCCATAGGCAATGACAAAGATTCCCGCGAAAACGATAAGCGATCTGAATACGAGCCTGCCCTGCTCACGCAGCGCAAAGGTCAGGGCATTCACCGCCATCACGGCCGAGCCGATAAAAACCGGAATATGGAACAGCGCCAGGGGCATACCGTTTTCCGAGGTCTGGCTTAAGGACATGTTCACCAGATCAAAGCTCGCGCGGGTCAGGCCGAGGGCCACGAAGGCCATGGCCCATTTGGTCAGATGCACTACGTAGCCGCGCAGCTTTTCCGGAAGATAGTGAACAAAGATATCAATGCCGGTATTGGAGCCATGTCCTGCCGCGGTAGCGACACCGAAGAACACCAGGGTGATCATCAGGGCGCGGGCTACCTCCTCGGCCCACTCAATAGGAGAGTGGAAGGCGTAACGGGCGATCACGGATAAGAACACCACGATGACGTTGACAAACAGCGCCAGACCGCCTAACACGCCGGTTACTTTAGTCAGAAACGCGCTTAAGGAGGCGAGCGCGGGGATTCTGTCGATCACCTGTCCGCCAGTACTGTTCATATTCACGGTTTTAACCTCTCTTAGAATTCAGGAGCCGCTTACTGAGCGCTGACAATGGAATCGAGAATTTCCTTAGTGTCAGGATATTTGGCGATGAAATCCTCCCAGACCGGCTTCACGGCCTCGGTGAAGGTACCGTCAGGACACTCCGTGAACTTCACGCCCTGCGCCTCTAAGGCCTCAAAGGCCTTGGCCTCGGCTTCCACAGCGGTGGCGCGCTCGGCGGCAGTCGCCTCACGGGCAGCTTCCATCACGGCCGTCTTGAGGTTATCGGGTAAGGTGTTGAGCAGGTTCTGATTCATCACCGCCACGATGGGATTGAAGACATGGTGCGTGCGGTAGCCAAATTTAGCCTGCTCGTAGTACTTGCTCGAGAGAACCGTCGGGGCATCGTGCTCCACGCCGTCGATAACCCCCATCTGCAGGCTGGAATAAACCTCACCGCCCGGCATCGGAATGGGCACGGCGCCCATGGCTTCAAAGGTGGCGATAAAGGTAGGCACCGGCAGCACGCGGATCTTGACGTTCTTCAGATCCTCGGGGGTCTTGATTTCCTTCTTGGTGTAGATATTGCGCGCACCTAAGTTATAGCCAAAACCGAGCACGGCCACGCCTGCCTTCTTCTGCAGCATGGAGCCTAATTTCTCGCCGGCCTTGCCGTCTAAAGCGGCGCCGACCTCATCAAAATTGTTAAACAGATAGCCCAGATCGAGAACGCCGATCTCAGGTACGAGGGTGGCCCAGATGGAAGTACCGGAGATCATGAGCTGAATGGCCCCCATCTTCACCTGCTGACAGGCGTCAGCCTCCTTGCCTAACATGCCGTTGGGGAAATAATGCAGCTTAATCTCATCGCCGGCCTTAGCCTTGAGGCTTTCCTCAAAGTGCTTAAACCAGACATAGTGCGAGCTCTGCTCGTCACCTGGCAGTGACGAGTAAACACGCATATTGTAGGCTGCCTGGGCCTCGGTCACGCCGCCTGCGGCGAGAGTTACGGCTAAAGCCGCGGCCATGGCCTTAAAGGTCTTGGCGAAAGTTAATTTAGTCATAGGACATTACCTCATTAAAAACGGAAAAGGTTTTACTTTGATCACCCAGTAAAACGTTTTTGTAAATCGTTAAACTAACGATAGCCACCCCCAGAGGGCAACTCAAGCACCTATCCCTCAAAGTTCGATCTGGCTCACAGAATTTAGTAAAACGTTCTACTAAATCGTTTTACTAGTTATAATACAATTCAGATCACCCAGTAGCGTTCAGGAATTTCATTCTCTTGATTACGAGGTATGCTCCATGAACTCTCTTAAGAACAAAAACGTCTTTATTTCAGGCTCCGATCAGGGTATCGGCTACGCGACCGCCCATGCCTTGATTGATGAGGGATGCAATATTGCCCTGCACTATCACGTAGGCGGAGAAGGAGCCCGCGCCCTGGAGGCTTACGCGAAGGAAAAGGGCTGCAGGGCGGTGGTGTTAAGCGCCGATCTCATGAAAGAAGATGAGGCCGTAAGCTGCGTCAATGAGGCGGCTAAGGCTTTAGGTGGACTTGACATCGTAGTCAACAACGCTGGCGGGATCGTGGCCCGTAAGTGGTTGGGCGAGCTTACCCATGAGTTCTGGCAGACCGTCATTGATCTCAATATCACCAGCATGATGTATGTCACGCAGGCGGCCCTGCCCTACTTAAAGGCGGCTAAGGACGGCGCGAGCGTCATCAATCTCGCCTCCCTCGCCGGCAGATGCGGAGGTCACGCCGGCTCCCTCGTGTATTCAACCACCAAGGGCGCCATCATCACCTGGTCGCGTTCCCTGGCCGCCGAACTCGGCCCCTACGGGATCCGCGTCAACGCCGTGGCCCCCGGCCTTATCCTGGGCACCCGCTTCCATAACGTGCACACCACTAAAGAATCGGCCGACGCCACGATTAAGACCATTCCCTTAGGCAGAGCCGGCAACTCCGAGGACGTGGCCCGCGCCATCGTGTTCCTCGCCTCCGAGTACAGCGGCTTCATTTCCGGAGCCACCCTCGACATCAACGGCGGCGTCTACCGCGCCTAAAGGAAAGATCAACATGCTCAAGACGCCGATCATTCATCCCGAGCTGCTCTCCGAGCTCGGCAAATGCGGGCACAAGGCGCAGATCCTGATTGCCGACAGCAATTATGCCTTTAAAGCTAACGTGGGGCCTGAGGCCACAGTCGTGTACCTGAACCTTGCGCCGGGACTCCTTAACGCGGACGTGATTTTGGAAAAACTGCTTTCCGTCATCAACGTGGAATCCGCCCTGATGATGGAGGCCCCCGCGGACTTTGACAATACCGCCGCGGCCGCCTACGCAGCTCTGTTAGGTCCTGATGTACCTCTTACCTTTACCGGGCGCTGGGATTTTTACGACAAGGTCAAAAGTCCTGCCACCACCCTCGTGATTGCCAGCGGGGAAGGCCGGCGCTTTGCCAATCTGCTGTTAACCGTGGGCGTGGTTAAGCCCTGATTTTAGCCCCCCCGGTAACCACGCATCTTACCGTTTCTGCCACCTGCGCCTCAGGTGGCAGCTTTTTTTCAGGGGCCCGTACCTTAAGCCCCGGTGCCCGGTCTCACTGTTACTGCATCCGTCTGAGTCTTACGGAATCGCGGCACACGAGACGCGGGTTAAATAAAAATTCCTGAGGCTCGGAGCTGATGCGACCTTCAATACGGGAGATGAGTCTCTTAAGCAGCACCGACGCCATTTCATCTATAGGGGAATCAATAGTGGTCAGCGACGGGGAAATGAGGGAGGAGAAAAAGATATTGTCAATGCCCATCACCGAGATGTCATCAGGAACGCGAATGCCGTTTTTCTGTAAATAGGACATGATGCCTAAAGCCATCACGTCGTTGATACCCACGATGGCCTCAGGAAGCCTCTTGCCGCTCTCAAGCAGTCTCTGCGCGGTCTGTTTGCCCACTAAGGGAAGATCGGAGTCACCGTAAAACGGCACCTCCGCACAGCACAGCACCCGCCCTCCACTCTCAATGCCCGCCTGCTCGAGGGCATATTTAAAGCCGCTGATTTTGGCGTTGCGGCTGGCAATATCGCCCTGAATGCTGGCAAAGACGATGTCCCTGAGTCCCTGATGGAGTAAAAAGTCCGCGGCGGTGTAACCGGTCTTAAAGTTGTCCAGGGAAACGCTGTCCATCAGCAGATCTTCCTGCTCGGACTTTTCCGCGTCATAGCTGATAAGCTGCATGCCGGCATCGAGCATGTCCTTAAAATGCGGACGGTTGGGCTGCGCTGAAACGATGATGGCCCCCTTGATGCCGCTGGCGCGCATATCCGCTAAAAACCACGCCTCCTCACGCTCCTGACGGTTGGTATTACCGAGAATAATCTGATAGCCGTACTGATCTTTGGCCTGCTTTTCAAGAGCGTTGACGAGAGTCGCTAAATTAGGGTTCATGATGGAAGGGATGAGAACCCCGATCATCTTGACCCGCCCAGATTTCAGCTGCTGCGCGGATTTATTGGGCAGGTAATTAAGCTCCTTCACTGCCTGAAGCACCTTAGACCTCGTTTCCTCAGTCATCTTATCGGCTCTGCCATTTAAGACATTGGAAACCGTGCTGGCTGAAACGCCCGCCCTGGCGGCTACATCTTTTATTCCTGCCATGATCCTGTGTTTTTATGCGACTGTTGCCTGATTAGCCTGAGAGGATGCTATCTGACTTATTCTGAGCAGCTGTTTTTAAACGTAAGGTAAATTTACATTAAAACCTGCACTCTGCGCTCTCAGGCCCCGTTAGTTAGAAAGCCTCACCTCAACTTTCTTTAAGGTCTTGTACTACTTTCTGAATCTTAACTAATTTTAGGCTAGAAACCCGCATAAATCACGGTTTTTAGCACAATAGCCACGCTCCTGAGTCTTTCATGGCCCCCGCGTGAGGCAAAAGGGCATCTCTTTGCTCTGAAACGGCACTTTTTGATCTTCTTAACCACCTATACTGTGGCAAACTGACCTTTGTCTAAGGAGAGCATATGGAACCTACGGTTACTCTCAACAACGGAATCACCATGCCCCGCGTGGACTTTGGCGTGTTCAGGTTGACGAAAAGAGCTGCGAGGAGGCGGTACCGGAGGCGTTACAGGCCGGGTACCGCCTCATTGACACGGCCCGCGCCTATAATAACGAGGCCGCGGTGGGCCGCGCGGTACGCCGTTCCGGTCTTAAGCGTGAGGAGATCTTCATCACTTCCAAGGCCTTCGTGCAGGACATGAGCTTCGCGGGAGCTAAACGCGCGCTTGACGAAACCCTTAGTGCCCTGCAGACGGACTATATCGATCTCTATCTTATCCACATGCCCTACGGAGATTATTACAGCGCCTGGCGCTCTCTTGAGGAGGAGTACGTGCAGGGAAAGATCCGCGCTCTCGGGGTGAGCAATTTCCTGCCTGACCGGCTTTTAGATCTCGTGCATAACGTCAAGGTAATCCCCGCCGTCAATCAGATTGAGTGCCATCCCTTCTATCAGCGGGAGGCGGAGCTTAAGCTCAAGGAGGAAAAATATCGTCGCGCAGGCGTGGGCCCCCTTTGCCGAGGGCTTAAACGGCATGTTCAGCAATCCCGTGCTCAGGGAAATCGCGGCGGCCCATCAGGTGTCGGTAGCGCAGGTCATTCTGCGCTGGGATTTACAGCGCGGCGTGTGAGTCATTCCCAAGTCGGTGCACAGGGAGCGCATGGAGGAAAACCGGGCTTTAGAGCACTTTGCCTTAAATGAGGCTGAAATGCAGCGCATTGCCGCTCTCGACTTAGGCCATCCGCAGATGCTAGATCCCTTAAAGCCCTCTGAGGTGGAGCGGATCTACAACTATCTTGAAAACCCTGTGCTTACCACCCTGCAGTAAGGCACCTGCCTCAGGGGAGAACGCTCCCCTGAGAGTAAGCGAAGGCTAGTTTAAGTACGTTACCAAATCGTCCAGTGACTTGCGCTCATAGTGGCGCGGATGGGGCTTACTCTCCTCGCTCTCGGCCTTGTGGCCCGCCACCATGATGAACTGCGGGCGCAGGGCGGGATCAAGCTTGAGAGCCTCGGTCAGAAGCGGGGTCTTGATGGCACCGACAAAGCAGGTGCCAAGGCCCATTTCGGTGGCCTCGAGCAGCATGTGCGTCATGACGATGGCCCCGTCCACGACGGCGAAGTTCTGGGAATCGTACTTGCGCTGCCACGCCTCGCTCTCCACGGTGCAGAGAACGATGGCTAAGGGAGCGCCGTAGAGCCAGGCGGTCTTCTCAATCTTCTTTAAGGACTCGCCCGTGAGCACTAACAGACGGAAAGGCTGCAGATTGCAGGCGGTGGGAGCAACTTTAGCCGCCTCCAGAATACGGCTTATCTGCGCGTCCGAAACAGGAGTGGGAGCATAGGCACGGCATGAGTAACGGCTCATGGCTAACGACAGAAAATCCTGCATGGTTTATTCTCCTTTTTCTCTCATTATGCGCCTGACCTTACTTTTCTAAAAGGCACAAAGTCTCCACGTGGCTCGATACGTCCATTTTGATGTCAGAGCCTCCCGACGTTCGCGGAAACAAATCCAGCCGATTTCATCTGAAAAAATCGAAATTTGCCTCGTCCGCTTCAAGTCCATAAGTTCGCGGGAGCATATCCACTATTTCAGGAAACCCGCGTGAAATGGGACTTTTCGGGAATCTGGCTTGCCCATCGTCTCAACCTTGATCTGGTCCGCGAGTGCATGGGATTTCATCGCCTCAACCCTTAAGCATTCAACTTTTGCTTCAAATCGGCCTCAAACGCTTGAATCTCAGCTAAGCTATCATCCAGTCTTGCAAAAATTTCATCCTTGGAAACAGTTTCATCAACATCTATGGTTCTGGTCTTAAAAGGCGCTCGCCATTGCCATTCCTCTTTACCCATTTTGGCTGGATAGAATTCGTTAATTCGGTCGCAAATGATCATGAAATCTTCAGTAGCATTTCGAGCGCTAAGCGCGAACTGGATATAGACGCTCTTACCGGTACGGTTAACGATCTCATAGAAATAATGGTTATCTGTATTCCAGCCACTTGGAGCCCCCGGAATATCCGGCAAGATCTCACTCATCCCATCTGTAGTAAAACGAGTATATGTGCGGTTACACTTAGCCAGATTCTCGTTAACACCTGATCTTTCAACAGTCCACGCGCGAAGTATCCCGGCAATATTCAGTAGCCTTGTGCTGTTGTCATCCTCATTCTGAAGATACGGAAACACTGCATTACAAATCTTGTCACTCCATTCCGCGTGAAACTTTGCCATACGTGGCCAGTCTGATTCATTGGTGATGCTAACGTCACGAAGGTGATAGCTAAGCCAAGACGCTTTATACTCATCGGCGCGTTTCCACGTCAATGATACTCCAAGCTCAGCCTCAATCTCGTCTTTATGGCTGTATAGCAAATCAAAGGCAGCCTTGTTTTGAGCTGCATCACCTTTGCCCATGTAAAAGTCAATTCGAGCAGAATCATAATTGGCTATACAGCTAATATCAAACCCGCTGATGCCAAAGAATCCGGATTCTGTAGTATTAGATGTAACGGGAGTGCACTTACTGAATGTACCTCTATGAATATGTTGCTTCTGTATGATTGGAAGTGCGTAGGTCCAATACCTCTTTCTGATTTCAAATCTACCTGCTTCAGCCACCTTTTCGCTCTCCTGATCCTTCAAATAGAACACGAGGTCCATCGGATCGGCGTCATACAGAGCAAATAGTCTACGGAGCACAGACATCTTTAATGCAGTACTTGTATTCCGCTCCATGTATATGTCTTCATCGATTTTCAGCGCACTGCGAAGCCCAGCCTCGGTACTACTTACATAATTAGCGAGGTCTGTACTGGAGCTTGTGCTGTATGCTAAGCCGGAAAGAATACTCTTATCCTTCTGATGCAAGAATTTTACAACATGCTCAAACATGTCAGCCCAGCTGCTAACAGGCTGTTCGACGTTCTGATAGCTGTATTTAGCTATATCTCTTCCGGTAAGCTCGACATTTTCATCGTCGAGTGTACATGAATCAAATTCTTTCTCAGCAGGAACAAAAGCCGTCTGAGGAAATGCCCATATCTTTTTGGCAAGAGCGAGCATTTCATCGTTACGCTCTTCAAGTTCAGGCAAGCCCCACGAGTCCTTGATAGCAATTTTTTGATTCATCTTCAAACCACTGACCTTGTATCCACCTTCTTCAGAATCGCGCTTCTCGGCAAAAGTCTTATTGCTAAGATTGGGATTATATCCTGTAAGTGTCAAGTTGGCCAGTCGATGTAACCATGTTTCATGAATTTCTGATGCGTTAGCTCCGAGTGATTCTGTCCAAGCTGGCGTTAAATGCTGCGGCATAATGTGTTCGATGGTATAAACATTATTATCCAGATGCGTATAAACGTCCTTCGTTTCTATAGTGCCGTAATTTTCAAAGCGTTCAAACAAATACGCTTTATATTTTCCGCGCATCTGATATACCTGCTTAACAGCCAACTCAGCGGTGAACTCTTCATCATCCGGGAAGCGTCCGCTCTCTTTTTTGGAAAGCAATGCGTATATAAATTTCTGAACATAGTTATCTGCAGTGTTGTCATAGCGCAGAATCTCTCTATTCAAATTCAGAAATATTTTATTCAAAGCATTAGTAGGGACCTCACAGATATTCCTGCGGAACAGATAGTTCTCTGTAATAAGGAAAATCTGAAGAACATCGTCCACTGATAATTTATTATCCTGATTAAGTCTCAAGACTTCTAACAGGAAAGGACGAGTGACAACGATCTCAAGTCGCATCATTCGATACAGACAATCGTCCAATTTCTGATTCTTCAGGCCACTTTTGCAAGTAAGAAGTTTTTCATAGAAACGAGCGTATCTTCGTAAGTCTTCCAACAAGGAATCTATATGAAGCTGCGCATCTTCAGCGTATTCTTTGAATGCACGATACACATTGCTGATGGTAGGAGTGACCTGCTGTTTCACGCTCAAATAATCTCTAACGAAGCCGCTGACATCATTTCCTGTACATCTTTCGATAGCGGTCCAATATGTATCGTAAAGCCGGTTTTGGTCCTTCGGTGGCTGTCCCATCAGGATATAGTTCCTGATCTTATCGCCCTCCTGAAGCGCTAATCCTGTAGAGTTAAGGCTCTCGAAAATAAGCTGAGCATTATCTCCCTGATCGAGAGTAATACTAATTATTTCCAGCTTTCCAATAGCACCATACAAATCGTCAATAGGGATTTCTTCTTTTAGCAGCTGATCGCAGAAAAAACGGTAATTCAGCGTCAAATTGGAAGTCGGATCAAAGTCTTCCTCTTCGCCAAACAGTCTGGTCAAAGCATCCCGATCACTTTTTACAGGACGGAGTTTAATCTGATCGTCTTCTTTTGCCCAAGGAGAAATCAAGAAGCGTTGATTTATTTGTTCGTCGAGTTTACCCTCATTGGAAATAACTCTACCTTTTGCAATGAGGTTACGAATAGCCAGAAGCAGAAGTGTAACAGTAGTGAATCGCTGCTGTCCATCGATGATATGGTATTCAATCTTGCTACCATTCGGCACCACAGAGGAGACGATGCTCCCGAAGAAATGGCTGTCCCTCTTATCATGGACAATTTTCTTCAAGTCGTCATATAACTGTCTGCAGTTTTCCAATTTCCAATCATATTTTCTCTGGTAAACAGGAATGACATAACGCTTGTCTGCGCCCTCCATGAATCCAGTCATTTTTGCTTCTGAACCTTTCATAACTTGTGCTCCTTAGTTGAGATATTCTTTTAGTGTTTTTCCATCTTCAGTCCGCCAAGCCTGCATACCATCCCTTAACTTCCGACGATTTTAACACTCAAAGCACAGCCGCGGCGATCGCGGCTGTCCAGCACGGGGTCATTTACCCAGAAATGTCATGACCTCCCTGTAGGTTTTTCCGCTGCTCTTCAGCGCCGCCAGCAGCTCACTGCCCTGCGCCTCATCACGCTCCTCGATAAGCCCTTTTAACTCGTCACAGAGCTTGTCATAGCGATCTTTGGTTTTATGGATCCTACTCTGGACTTTGCTGATCTTCATTTCAATTGCTTGCACACTTTTGCGTCTGCCCATGTTATTCTTCCTCCCTAGCAGGGATAACATCGTTGGTTTTCGACAGCACCACCGCTATTTCCTGAGTTTTTTGAATGATTTCGTCCTTACTTAAGCCAAAACACTGCAGAACGGACTTCTGATTTTTGGTGAGGGCATAGTCCATCTTGTAGATGGAGCCGCTGCGTCTAGTCATTTCTATCTTTTCCAGCTCACGGATGGCCGCGGGCACGGTCATGTAGTTTCTGCGGATATTAAGTCTGCGCATCTCGTCCTTAAGCAGGTTATAGAAGCGGTTGCGGATGATAAGCGCCAGGAACTCAATGAAGATCTTTGCTGATACTGCCTCATTGGAATGGGCGCGCATGCTCCTGGCTCCCGGGAATGTCTTCTGCGCCCTGAACAGCTTTTCTGAGGCATCACGGCCCTGATAAAGGCTGTAGGCCTCAGCGGCTGTCATCTTATCGGAGCTTATCAGGCAGAAATAGCCGAACTCCCTGTAGGCCTTGTTGATTGCTTCATTATTCCTTTGAGCAAAGAGGAAGATCTGTTTGCCATTCTTTTCTTGATAGTGGCAATTGAAGTACTTCGCGTAATCCCCTTCGATAATGCATTCGCGCTTCTCAAACTTATGAAGCTCAGCTTCCATTTTGTCGAGGGAGATATTGAGAGCTTCCCGTTCTGAAGCCATTTTCTGAGGACTGAAGCAAAGATGGAAATAGCGCTTTTTGCTGTCTCCCTTACGCAGCTCATGCTCGACGGTTATGGCAAATATGTCTGTGCCGAGAACCAAATTGGCGTGGTCGTGTTCAAAAGTGCCGAAGCGCTCTGAGATAAGCTCTGATACGAGGGCCTTATTACCTTTGAGCATCAGCAGGAAGCTGATCTGCTTTTCGTCCATGTAGTTAATATTATCGTGACTGCAATAGCCGCGATCCAGGATGAGGCCAATGTTGCGGTAGCCGTAAGTGAGCACCTTTTCAGCTAAGTACTGCAGCATGCTGATGTCATTAACAGAGCCAGGGTACTCCTCGTAGAAGAGCGGCACGCGGTTGGTCTTATCAAAGGCCAGGGAGATGTTGATGATGGGGATACCCTGATCGATTTTAGCGTGACCAAATTCGGCAAAATCAAGATCGCCCCGGGAGTTCTTATTGGTGGAGTCATAGGAAATGTAAATGCGCTGCCGGTGATCCTGCTTCTCATTCCACTTATCAAGGAAGCTTACGATTTGACTTTCTGTAACTTCTCCCAGGATCCGTGTAATGGAGGAATCGCTGTACACGTGCATGGCAGGCGTAAATAAGGGATGACAGCGTGCATAGTCCGGATAATACTGACCAGCATTATCCTTCTCAACAATCATGAAGCAGGCTAAATCCAAGATCAGACCGCTTTTGTCACCGAAGATCTCCGTCAGGATCTCGTTTAAACCGTATTCACGGACTATCTGCTTGAAGACAATATAAGTCCCCGCTCTTAAGGTACTGCTGCGCACGCGCGCAGGCTCGGTCTCATCAATGCTTACAGACGGAAAGTGCTGCTGAAAATAACCGTCTCTGGGCAACATCCTGGTTTTATCGTCTTTATCAACGAGCTTGCCGATAATTACTCTATCAGGAACGTTGAATTTTCTCTCTGGGTCATAATGCCGGCCGGTTTCAAAATAAACATAAGTGCTGGCTGCCTTCTCACGAAAGATAATTTTTCCAGGGGCAACAGGTACTGCAACAGAAGTTTTCAGATACATTTTCTTGGCTCTTTTTGAGTGACATTATATCACTCAATTATAGTGATAAAGGTGGACCCTTTAAGTAAGCATAAGGTCACCTGTTAAGGCGATATCTTTGTCTATGCATCCATAAAATTCTATTTCACCCCTGCCTCTATCTCCATATTTATTTGTTATTTATCCGTTTTTATGTGACAAGAATAATCCATCATTCTTGATTTTTAACGGGTTACCTTTTATAATAAAGTAACCCGTTAATGCTGAGGACAGTTCTAAAT
>DVOQ01000017.1 GCA_018713485.1 Candidatus Avisuccinivibrio pullicola | reverse complement strand
GACCTTAGATACCATATCTGTGCAAAAGATCTTACGGGTAGATCCGATATAATCTTTGCAGGATGCAAAATGTGATCTTAGTTCACGGCTACTTCTAGCATCTCCGTGACGTTTGTTCTAATTCCATATTGAACTACACGCGGTATAAACAGGCTCCACAAAAACATGAGAGGTTTAAAATTTGTTATGGAAAATTTTATGTTAACGTTTGATATTGTTAAAGAATATCCATTAACTTCATTAATAACATTTGGCGTACTATTACTTTCTTTTATTGTTGGGGCACGATTTATAGTAAAAACTGTAAGAAAAAGTAATATCAGTCAAAGTCAAAAAGCTGGAAGGAACTCCACCCAGATTCAGATAGGAACATTTAATAAGAAATAGGATGAAATAATATGTTTGACCAATCACAACATCAAAAAGCAGGAGATAATTCTTTTCAGTTATGCATAGGATCAAATACACCAAACATAACTAACATAACAAATATCAATCAAACTCAAACAGTGCCAACAGAACTTGTAAGAGATGTTTGTAATAGTGTTAGTAGCAGTTATTTAAATGTTTTTACTGAAATTGCCAAACAACAAATTAATGAACGAATAGATCAATTTAGGGATAATTACTTTATTCCAAGAATAAAATGTTTAGAGAATGCTGTATCAGCATTAAAAGATCCTGGGTTTCAAAATTTATTATCTTTAGCACAAAAATCTGCAGCCTTAAATGATCATGCAGACGGTTGTAATGAGGAGATCTTGGCCGATCTTTTAGCCTCAAAAGTTGAAAATATATCTGCTAAAGATAAGGCAAAAAATATAGCACTAAAAAAAGCCATTGAAGCAATGGAGTTTTTGGATCATACTGATATTACAGCATTAAATATCTTAAGTTGTGTTTGGTTATTTAAATCTAAGTCTATTCCATTATCTATTGATAATATAAAAATTTATGCTGAATATTTAAACTTGGTTTTTGAATATTTTGTTGATCACTTACCCTCAAGTAAAGAATGGATTAATAATTTAATTTTACTTAATCTTATTGAAGATAAACCTCTTTCAAAATTAATGAAATTTGATGATATATTAGCAAGGCACTTACCTAAACTTTTTTCTGCTGGAATTAAAACTGACACATCGGATTACCAAAAAGCAATAAATATCCTCAATGATGCAAAGTTTTTATCATGCTTTTTGGTAGATAATCCCTATATTGATAATCATAAAATTATTCCAATTTTTTATGATAACCAAATTGATCAAATTACTGTAACTTTTACTCCTAATGACGGTAGTATGGAAATAACGAAGCTACTTTCAGAAAAGGAAAAGCAAGTGTTACGTAAAATTTTGGATTTATATTCAAATAATCAAAATGATAACAATTTGGTTAAAAATAAAATCATTAACTACCTGTGCCAATTTAAGAATATTGAACTTGTAAAAGATTGGTTTAATTCTATAGAGCAAGGTATTAAATTAACGTCTGCAGGGTTGGCCATTGTTAATGCTAATTTTAATAGAGTATTAATCTAAGTCGTTTGTTAGAACTCAGTTTATCAAAATGGTTCTTTAAGTAAACTGACATTCACTCTTATGCAGCAGTTACGAACGTGTTTGCCTTACTCAGGCCGGTTATTCCCCCTTGAGCTCCCGAGTGCCTCTGTGCAGCACGTAATTTCAATGTCCGCTAATGTATATTAACGGACATTCAGCCTGTGTATGTAAAAATAATGGTGTCGTTATTAAACGATATCGTAAAATTAACCGTCAGAGACAGAGCGAAGTTAAAGCACGAATGGACAGGGTACAGGAGACCGTTCGGGCCGGTTAAAGACCTCTCAGGCTTACCGTAAAGGTAACAAGCACACGGCGGAGTCCTGAATAGTCTAGGTGAGCTGTCTCTGCTGTACGTCCACCAGTGCCATTCTCTCCAGACAGCGCCGGTCCTTTGCGGCGCAGAACACCATGGCAAAGCGGACCACGCGGGCCCGGCTGCCGTCATTAAGCCCGTATTTTCTCTCCCTCACCTGAGTGATGGCCTCCTCAAGCCTTGCGTCAAGGCGTCTGTCATCGGCGCTTTCCTCGTACTTATACTCAAAGACGAGGGTGAGATTATCCTGAGGCAGATCCAGAACGGTGTCGGCTCTCCCCGTGCTGGAGAGCTGCTGAGGACGCGGCTTCAGTCCCGCCCCGCGCAGGTTGAAGTCGATGAGAGCGCCCACCGTGGCCTCATCCGTCACCGGATAGTGCTCGTAGGGAATGGCCGCGAAGAGATCGTTAAAGTAAGAACGCAGCTTCTCTGGGTCGAGGCTTTTAAGCACAGCCACCGTCTTCTCGCTGTAGTTTTCAGTAAAGCGATCCTCTTCCTTCCTGAAGAGGCTGAGCCCGACCAGATTGGCAAAGGCCATGCTGATTTCCTTATTGGGACAGTCAAGGTGAAGAGTGCCGCTGAGGGTAAAGGGCGTTTTCAGCGTCAGGTAGCCGGTCTGGAACATCAGGGAATAGGGATTGGCCCTGGGATTGATGAGAGAGGACTGTATAAACTGCCTTGCGCTGACTTCAAGCTCTCCTGAGGAAACCTCCTTAAGCAGCTCGCCTGCATTAATCCTGTCAAGAGACAGCTTTAAAAGCTGCGGCAGGCCTAAACCTTCCTCGGAACTCCAGTAAGGCTGAAGCACGGCCTCCTCATCGGCAAAGAACCTCAGCACCGACCACGTGGAGAATACCCGCACCTTCTGTCTGCCGTCAAAGGAATAGCCGTCGTACCATGAGGACATCTCATCAAGGAGGGATTCTACGTTCTCCTCAGTCACCTCCTCATCCCTGATACCCAGTCTCACCGCGGCCGCGTAGCGCAGATGGTCTGCAAAGCAGTGCTTTAATTCCTCACGGGTGTAGCCGCAGCAGGCGGCAAAGGAGGGGGCCATGGAGATGTCGGTGAAGCCGTTGCCGGCTGTGCCCAGACCTAAATCCTGAAAGCGCGTGATGCCGGTGAAGAAGACGCAGCGGAATTTTCCGGCATACTGCTTGACCATGCCAAACAGACCCTGCATAAAAGCGCTGGCCTTCTGCAGTTCCTCCGTCTCTCTCAGACGGTGAACCAGAGGGGAATCAAACTCATCAACGAGGAGCACGAGACTGTAATCAGGGAGCTGTTTTAAAAGAGCCCCGAAGTGCGCGGAGAAATCCTGAAAGGAGGTGGAGATCTTAAGTCCCTGCGCCTCTGCAAACTCATCGAGCGCCGCGTTGACCTTCCTTTCAAAGGTCTCAAAGTCAGGACACTGCAGATTAAGGCCGTAAAAATCAAGATGCAGCACGGGGTAGTTTCCGTGGTCCTGCCATGTCTTCTCGATGGAGAGCCCCTTAAAGTACGAGTCATGCCCGTCATAGGGTTCAAGGCTGTGCAGGAAGAGCTCCTCCACGGTGGAGAGCAGCGTGCTCTTGCCGAAGCGGCGGGGACGCGTCAGGATGCGCGGCTGATTGTCAAGCGCGAGCTTATAGACAAAGCCGGTCTTATCGACGTAGCGCAGACCCCGCTCCCTGAGAAAGCCGAAGCCGGCATTGGCAATGGGCAGTCTGCTCCTGAGTTCATCAAAATTCAGCATTACGCCACCTCCGCTGTCACCAGAGAATATCCCGTGGAAAGCCCTGTAGATCACTCTTTCCCCTGAGAGCATTATAGCGTGTTCCTGACACCGTCAGTACCGCGCTGCCAGGGCTTACGGCACGCGAGACAAAGCCCGCGCCGTCGTTCAAGGAGACGTCAAAGACGCCGGGATCGGTCTTATTGGTGGCGTAGGCTTTGATTAAGCTGCGGATGGAGGCATCGGTCTGAGACAGAGCCGCATCGGCCGCACCGTCCTTGTTGTAGACGTAAGTCACGGTGCCTGCGGTGCTGTCTGTATCCAGTGTCCAGACAGAAGTGCTGATTGCTGCTCTACGCCGTACCTAAACCGGCCGTTCCAGAGCCGCCATTCTGCACCAGAGTGAAGACAGCGCCATTGCTCACCCTGTCGGGAGCAATCTCAATCACGCCGTCATTGATGAAGTTAACGTTGGTGGATAAGCTGCTCTCCAGCGTGATCGAGGCTAAAGTGCTGTCCTCGCCGAAAGCGGCGTTACCGGGCACGGGGCGGCTGTTCTCACCGATATAAACGGCGTCCGTACTGTGAGCAGTCAGCGCGGTGACCGGGCACGGAGCCATCCACGATTAACCGGGAACCGGTACCGGTACTGGCGGCACCGATGGTCAGGGAATTGTCGATATAAACTAGGGCGGTGGTACCGCTCTCGGAGAGGTGAGAGCCGGCACAGGCGGTAAACTCACTCTCCGTCATCTCATCGCCAAGATAGAAGGCGCAGTTCTGTCCCGCGACGATGTCCCCCTCGGGGACGCGGGTGTCTCCTTAAGACAGATTGCCGAAAAAGCCACTGAGGAATCGTATGCCGGGGCTGGGTCAAGGTAGAAGACGCCAGCGTATGATGTGGTATCAAAATCTAGATAAGGAGCCACGTTTACGGAAGTACCCGGGACATCGATACCGTTAGTACCCACGACAATACCGGTTTCGGACTCAACGCGGCTGCCGTTTCCGGTGATCTGATAACAGCCCGTACCGCTGCCGGGGGTGATGACGCCCTGAGATTCTAAATGGCCGCCGTCAACGGTAATGGAGTCAGACACCGTTGCAGTTAACTTGCCGGTAACAGCCAGATCGTCAGCCATCTCTGCGGCACCGTCTTCGGACCGGTAGCGTACAGGTTCTGAACGGTGACGGCAGCGCCGTCCGTTAAGCGCCGTGACGCAGGGCGCGGATGAGGGAGCGGATCCCTCCCTGGGAGAGGATGAGGCCGGTTAACGCAAGAAGCATACCTAAAAAACCCAGGGCTGTGATCTTTTCGTCCAGAATGAGCATCGCCATCACTACGGTAATGACGGGGGAGACATAAAGCCAGGCGCTGGCCTTAACTGTGCCGATAAGTCTCACTGAAAGCGACCACGTGACATAGCACATAGCCGAGGCGATGATCCCGAGGAAAATGAGGTTGAAGGCGTTAAGGGGCACCATCAGTGAGGGCAGGCGCACCTCATAATCCATGAGATACATGGGCAGGAGCATGAAGACAAGCCCGTAGCCAAAGACGTGGCGCGTGACAAGAAGCGGTTTGTAGCCATAGCTTAAGGCGCGGTTAAGAAAGAGGCAGTAAAAGGCCCACGTGAGGGCGGCCAGTACTGCAAGTCCGTCCCCTAAAGGATTGAAGCTCACCTCCTTCAGCGAGGAGAAGGTTAAGAGCGCGATACCGCTCATGGCGACGATAAAGCCTATGAAAAAGCCCGCACTTAAAGGTTTTCTGCTGCCTAAAAAGCGATCTACGATCCCCGTGAAAAAGGGAACGGTGGCGAGGATCACGCCTACGTTGGAGGCCTTGGAGTAAACGAGAGCGATGTTTTCGCACAGAAAGTAAAGCGTGGTGCCAAACAGGCCGGCCAGGGCCATGGTAAGCTCATGGCGGCGCTCCTTGACTTTAAGGAAGCGGGGCATGATAAGCCACATGGCGATAAAGCCGAGGAGAAAACGGTCAAAGAGAATTTCGATGGGCTGAAAGCTCTGAAGGAGCAGTTTGGAGGAAATGAAGGTGGCTCCCCAGACCGTGATGGTGAAAGCCGTGAGCAGATGACCGGATAATGCGCCCTGGAACATGATGACATCCTGTAACTGTGAGGAGGCTATCCTAACATTAAGGACAGGGTTTAGGAATACGCGCACGATTTTAGGCGCAAGCGGAGGGGAATGACTTATGATCCCGCACTGCCTGCTCGCTAAGTTACGGGGCTTTGGCTTACAATGGAGGCCATTTCTTAAGGGTGACTGATTATGGCTGAACTCGTTTACGTGTACAAAAGCCGCCGCAAGGCGCGTACCTATCTCTATTTAAAGGAAAAGGACGCTTTTTCAACCGTGCCCTCGGGGCTTATGGATGCCTTCGGTGCACCGCATTTCGTGATGGTGTTTGCCCTCGAAAAGCGCCGTGAGCTGCCTAAGGTAAAGATTGAGGATCTGCGTCTGGCCTTAAACGATAAGGGTTACTTCCTGCGCATCGATCTCGAGGAGGAAGAGGAAAATCTGCTTAACGTGGAGCGGGCGCGTCACGGGCTGCCACCCCTTGAGAAGGAGCGCATTGACGCTTTCTTCCACTAAGGCTCTCAAAGAGACTTCCCGCCCTGAGGGGCGGGAGTGACGGCTTAACGCGTGTTACGGTTGACGTAGGGATTGTAGTCCAGTTCGTGGCCTATGGTGGTGTCAGGCCCGTGGCCGGTGAGAACTGCCGTATCCTCAGGCAGGGTGTAAAGCTTTTCAAGAATGGAGTTTTCCAGGGCGCTGTAGGATCCCTGCTCAAAATCGGTACGCCCGACGCTTTCTAAAAAGAGTACGTCACCTACGAGCACAAAACTTTCCGCCTCACAATAAAGGCACACGGAACCTGGGGTGTGACCCGGGGTGGACAGAACCTCAAGCTTAAGGCCTCTGACAGGCTCAAAAGTCTCGTCCGCCGTAAGATAGTTAAGCTCGGGGCCCAGTTCCTCGGGAGCGGGGAGATGGAAGAAACGGGCCTGACGGGTGAGATCCTCAATTAGAAAAGCATCTTCTTTTAAGGGACCGTAGACCTTGCAGTTAAGGGACTGACTCAGGCTGTGAGCCGCGGCGGCATGATCGATGTGACCGTGGGTGAGGACGATGGCCCGGATGGAGAGCCGTAACTCTGCGCACAGGGCGAGAATACGCGAGGCCTCGTCACCGGGATCCGTGACAATACCCTCGCGGGTCTGACTGTCATAAATGAGACGGCAGTTCTGCATGAAGGGGCCGACCACTAAAGACTCAATTTTAAAAGCCATGTGAACTCCTCAGTTTAATGACGCGGACCTGTGCGGCGCTGCCCCTTACGGGAGCGCGGGGCAGGCTTAGAGCTTTCGGCAGTCTCTGAATTTACGGGACGGTTTTTCTCTTCCTTTAAAGGCAGAGGCAGGCCGGTGGCGCTGACACGCACGTGCAGACCCTTTAAATAAAAGCTCTCAGGACAGCTCAGGGCAACGGGGTGATCGCGGTCCTGACGCAGGGTAGAGACGATGTGGGCCTCGACTCCGGCCTCCAGGGCGGCGTCGGCGACGATCTTCTGGAACAGGGAGGGTTCCATGTGGCCCGAGCAGGAGAAGGTCAGTAAGTCGCCTCCTTCCTTTAAGAGACTGAAGGCGAGGCGGTTGATGTCCTGATAGCCGCGGCAGGCGCTCTTTAAGGTCCGGGCGCTTTCGGCAAACTTGGGCGGATCAAGGACGATGACATCGTAACTATTACCTGAAGCGGCCTCGTTTCTTAAAAATTCAAAGACGTCTTCTTTGATAAAACGGCAGCGGCCGGGGTCTAAATGGTTGAAGGCCACTCCTTCTTTGGCGGCCCTGAGGGCCAAATCGGAGACATCAACGTTAAAGACGCGGGAAGCACCGCCCTTTAAGGCCCACAGACTGAAACCTCCCGTGTAGGCAAAGCAGTTCAAAACGCTGCGGCCATGCGTCAGGGACTTTAGGTAGCGGCGGCTTTGCCTCTGATCAAGATAGCCGCCGGTCTTGTGGCCGGAGCGGACATTGACGGGCAGGTAAACCTCGCCGTATTCCTTAACGTAGAGCACCTCAGGAAGGGCGCTTTCGTCACCTGCAATCAGTCCCGCGCGGGGAGCGAGGCCTTCTTTTTCGCGGGAGGCGGACTCGGAGCGCTCGTAGATAAGGCAGTCAGGGAAGAGCTCACGCAAAGTGGCGATGATGCAGTCGCGAAAGCGTTCCATGCCCACGGAGGAGATGGCGATGACTAAAACGTCATTGTATTTATCGACGATAAGTCCCGGCAGGTAATCGCCTTCGGAGGCGACAAGGCGCAGACCGTCACAGCCCTCGGAGGCAAGACCGTCCCGTTCTCTCACCGCGTGCGTGAGGCGCCTGGCAATAAAACTGTCGTCGAGGACATCCGTTTCATTAAAGCTCAGGACGCGTACACGGATCTGCGAGAGCGGCGAGTACAGACCCTGGGCCAGAAAGCGCCCTTCGCTGTCTAAGATGTAAACGGTAGCGCCGGCCTTTAAGTTGCGTAAGACGGGAGCCGAGCGTTCCTCGTCCACGGCACCGGAAAAGAGCCAGGGGTGGTGACGGAGAAGGGAGCGGGCATGACCCGGTTTCAAATAGAGGGTTGGAGCCATTAAAATAAAAATTCCTAATTGAGTGCTAAGTCAATGGTATCACAATCAGGATAGGGGCAAAAACGCGCCAGCGGTGATGAAAAAGAGGTGAATTATGCACAGGACTCGGCTTCTTAAATACGCTCTTTTAGGGCTCATCGTGGCCGGAGCGGCAGGCTACGGTGCGTACTCTTATTTTGCCACGCCTGCGCCTTCCTATATGACGGCTAAAGCGCAGGTGCGCGATATTAAGCGTCAGGTGTTCGCGACGGGGACGCTCGCGGGCAAGGTCGAGGTGGACGTGGGCGCGCAGGTGTCAGGTCAGATTAAAAAGCTCTACGTTAAGACGGGGGATCGGGTGAAGGCCGGCGATCTGCTCTGTGAGATCGATCCCGACATTCAGGAAAATGATTTAAAGACCGCCAGGGCGCAGATGAAGGTTATCGAAGCGCAGATCCGCTCGCAGCAGGCTGAAGTAAAGCGTCTGACGCTCGAGTTTAACCGTCAGAAAGCGCTCTTAAAGAGCGATGCCACCACGGTCCAGGAATATGAACTTGCGGAGGCTGATTTAGAGGTGGGGAAGGCGCAGTTAGATGAGCTTAACGCGCAGTTAGAGCAGGCGCAGATCGCCATTGACGATGCGGAAACGAATTTAGGCTATACGCGGATCACGGCCCCCATGGACGGGACGGTATATGCCATTCCCGTGGAGGAAGGTCAGACCGTGAACGCCAATCAGACCACCCCGACCATCTTAAAGCTCGCACAGCTCGATACCATGACCGTGGAGACGGAGATCTCCGAGGCGGACGTGGTGAACGTGAAGGAAGGCATGCCCTGCTCCTTTACCATTTTAGGCCTGCAAAACCGCCGTTTTGACTCCACGCTCTACCGTATTGAGCCGGCTCCCGAGAGCGCTAAAAACGAAAGCTCGTCGTCCGCAGCATCTAGTTCCTCATCGTCCGAGGCCATTTACTACAACGCGCTTCTGGACGTGGATAACCGCGAGGGACTGCTGCGCATCGACATGACGGCGGAGGTAACCATCGACATTGACGCGCGCGATGACGTGCTCTCCATTCCCCTGACCGCACTGCGCTCGGACGATTACGAGGGACAGGGCAGCGTCTATCTCCTTAAAGAGGGGCAGGTGGTGGAGACGCCGGTGACCTTAGGTATCCGCGACGAGCAGTACGTGGAGGTGCGCTCGGGGGTGAGCCTTGAGGATGAGATCGTGATCGGGGATGACGTAGCCTCGGCCGAGGTGGCGGCATTAAGCGGCAGACGCGGACCGCGGGGACCGTTCTAGGGAAAGGGGGCAGCATGGAAGGCGAGGTGCTCTTAAAGCTTAGCGGGGTGCGCCGCTCCTATCTTTCCGGCGGGGAAGAGGTCGAGGTGCTGCACGGCATCGATCTCGAGGTGCGTCAGGGCGAGATGCTCGCCATCGTGGGGCCCTCGGGATCGGGCAAATCCACGCTCATGAATATCATAGGCTGTCTCGATACGCCGACGGATGGTTCCTATACGGTACGGGGACAGGACACGCTTAACATGCTCCCTGACGAACTGGCCGCGTTAAGGCGCGATTTCTTCGGCTTTATCTTTCAGCGCTATCATCTCCTGGGGCACTTAAGCGCCGCCGAAAACGTGCAGGTGCCGGCCGTATACGCGGGGGTGAGAAAGGTCAAACGCGATGAGCGGGCCGTGGAGCTCCTGACGAGCCTCGGGCTTGAGGAGCGGGTAGCTTACGTGCCCTCGCAGCTCTCCGGCGGTCAGCAGCAGCGCGTGTCCATTGCCAGGGCCTTAATGAACGGCGGACAGATCATTTTAGCGGATGAACCGACGGGCGCTCTGGATCAGAAAAGCGGCCAGGAGGTGATGCGGATCCTGAGCGAGCTCAACGCCAAGGGACATACCATTATCCTCGTCACGCACGACCGCAAAATCGCCGCCTGCGCACGGCGCGTCATCGCCATTGAAGACGGGCGCATACAGTCCGATACCGTCAACGAGAACATCGTCTCGCACGTGGGCGAGAAAAATCAGGATCACGTAGCCATCAATAACCGCTGGGCCCGCTCGGTGGGCTCCTATTACGATCGCTTTAAGGAGGCCTTCGTGATGGCGGTAAGGGCGATGGTGGCGAACCGGATGCGCACGCTGCTCACCATGTTAGGCATCATTATCGGCATCATGGCGGTGGTGTCGGTGGTGGCCTTAGCGCGCGGGGCCTCGGAGCAGGTGTTAGCCAATATCTCCTCGCTGGGCACGAATACCATTACCATTTACCCCGGCGAGCGCATGGGTGACGTGCGCTCGGGGAGAGTGAGGACCCTGACGCCGCGCGATCTCAATGCGCTGCAGGGACAGCCCTTCGTGGATTCGGCCTCGGCCTCCGTGCAGTCCACGGTGCTGCTCAGGCAGGGAAACCTCGAGTATAACGGCACAGCTTACGGCGTGTCCGCGGATATCTTCCGCGTCTACGGCTATACGGTACATGAGGGGCGGCTGTTTACGGATGATGAGGTGAGGCGGAACGCGCAGGTGGCGGTTATCGATCACAACACGAAGGAGAATTTCTTTAAGGATGATGATCCTTTAGGCAGGACCATTCTGGTGAACGCCATGCCGGTGCAGATCATCGGGGTGCTGGACGAGATTGACTCTCCTTTTATGCGCTCCGATCAGCTTTACGTCTACATGCCCTATACGGTGAGCATGTCGCGCCTTAACCATCTGAATTATCTGTCTTCTATCGTGATCCGCATTCAGGACGGCTTTTCCACTCCGGTGGCTGAGCGCTCACTCGTGAATCTGCTCACCTCGCGTCACGGGCGGCAGGACTTTTTCATTCAGTCCTCGGATACCATCATGAAGTCCATTTCCTCGGCGATCATGACCTTTACGCTGCTCATCTCCGCGATTGCCGTTATCTCGCTCATCGTGGGCGGCATCGGCGTCATGAACATCATGTTGGTCTCGGTCACGGAAAGGACGCGGGAGATCGGTATCCGCATGGCGGTGGGCGCGCGGCAGACGGATATCATGGCGCAGTTCCTGATTGAGGCGGTGATGGTGTGTCTGTTAGGCGGTTTTGTGGGAGTGCTGCTGTCCTTCGGGGCAGGGCAGGCGGTACAGTATTTCGTGCCCTCGATAACGCTCTCCTTTTCGCTCGATTCCATCATCGCGGCGGTGGCGACGTCCTCGCTTATCGGCATCGGCTTTGGCTTCATGCCCGCGCGCTCGGCCTCGCGTCTCAATCCCATTGAGGCGCTGGCCCGTGAATAGGATTAGGCTTTAGAATGAGAAGACACGGTTAGAAAAAGGTGCAGTTATGACAGATAAGCAGGTAATGGGCAGTAAGGCGGCTCTCGTGGCGCTCTGCAAAAACGATCCTCTGGTGGCGGATTTTATTTATCTCACCTCCTTTGACACGCAGGCGGACGGGGAGAGTAAGGCCGTGCCCTCGACGGTGGGACAGCTGCGCTTAAGTGCCGCGCTGCATCAGAAATTAAGCGCTTCAGGCGTGAAGACGGTGCAGGAGGAAACGGGAGTGCTTTTAGCCACGCTGCCGGCCTCAGAGGGCTGTGAGAAAGCCCCGCGGCTCTGTCTTATAGCGCATCTTGATACCGCACCCGATGCCTCCGGCGCTAACGTAAGCCCCCGCCTCGTGAGCGCCTACCCTGGTGGCACCATTACCCTGGATAACGGTCTTAAGCTTACCGAGGAGTTCTGCCCGGAGTTAAGGGCGCACGTGGGAGAGGAGATTATCGTCACCGACGGTACCACGCTTTTAGGGGCGGATGACAAGGCCGGAGTGGCGGTGCTTCTGAACTTAATTAAGGACTGCGTTAAATCCCCGGAGGAAGGCGGGCTGCGGCACGGCCCTTTAAAGGTGGTCTTTTCGGTGGATGAGGAAATCGGCCTTTCCTGCGAGCATCTCAATGTAGAGAAGCTGGAGAGCGACGTGGCCGTCACCGTCGATGGCTGTGAAAGGGGCGAGGTGGACGTGGAAACCTTTAACGCCGCCGAGGCCACGGTGACCTTCAGGGGGGTGGCAGTGCACACGGCGGTGGCTAAGGGCAAGCTTAAAAGCGCCTTAAAGAGAGCCTGTGAGTTCGTGACGGAGCTGCCCGCCGCGGAGGCGCCTGAGAGCACGGCAGAGCGGGAGGGCTTTTACCATCCCCATCACCTTCAGGGGAGCGTGGAGAGCGCGTCCGTGAAAATTCTGCTGCGCGATTTTGAAGCGGACGGTTTAGAGCGGCGCAAGGCCCTGCTGCGGGAGCTGGTCCTGAAGTTTAATGAGCGTTACGGGGAAGGCACGGTAAGCCTTGAGATTAACTTTCAGTATCACAATTTAAAGGCGTACCTGGATAAGGCGGTACAGGAGAGCGGCGGGGAGCTCGATCCCGTGGCCTGGTGCGTAGAGGCCTGTAAGGCTGCAGGGGTGAAAGCGGAGCTTAAAAGCGTGCGCGGGGGTACTGACGGCTCGAATCTCTCCGCCCGCGGCCTGCCCTGCCCCAATCTCTTTACGGGAGCGTTAAACTGCCACGGCGTTTACGAGTGTCTGCCGGTGCCCTCGCTGCACGCCTCCCTGGAGACGGTGCGCTCTCTCGTAACCCTTATTGCAGATAAGACAAGGAGCTGAACATGCGTGTCATGGTAACCGGAGCGTCCGGCCAGGTGGGCCGCGAGCTGGAAATCGCCCTCTTAAACCGCGGACATGAGGTGCTGCTCTGTCCGCATGAGCGTCTCAGTATCTGTGATAAGGAGGCCGTGGAAGCGGCGGTGGCCGAAGGCGGGGCGCAGCTTGTCATCAACGCCGCGGCTTATACCAATGTCGAGAAGGCCGAAGGTGAGGGACAGACTGCCGCTTTTGAAGTCAACGCCCTGGGAGCGGGGATCCTCGCCGGGGCCGCCGCCCGCCACGGACTGCCGCTTTTGCATATCTCCACCGATTATGTCTTTTCAAAGGAGACGGGACGTCCGCATGATGAGGATGAGGATACCTGCGTCAAATGCGTCTACGGCCGCACCAAGCTTGAAGGCGAGGAGCGCGTCATGGCCGCCGGAGGCAACAGTCTTATCGTGAGGGCCTCGTGGATCTTCGGTCGCTTTGGGAGGAACTTCGTCAAGACCATGCTCAGGGTGGCGCAGGAGCGCGGGGAAGTGGCCGTCGTCTCCGATCAGCGCGGCAATCCCACGCCGGCCAGGGCCTTAGCCGAGGCGCTGGTGCTGATGGGGGAAAGGGTGCTGACTTCCGATGAGGACTTACGCGGCATTTACCATTTCGCGGGGGCTGAGGCTACGACGTGGGATGAATTTGCCCGTGAGATCTTCCGTACGGCGCGCATCCTCAATTGCCTGAATCATGACGTCAAGGTCAAATCCATTGCCTCTTTCCAGTATCAGAGCGCGGTGACGCGGCCCTTTGATTCGCGCTTAAACTGCGACCGGCTTAACCGTGTCTTCGGTATCGGGATGCCGGTGTGGCAGGACTATCTGCCGGAGACGCTGCGCGCCGGTTTTGACGAGCTCTACCCTAAGGTGCAGGCCGCAGAGGGGCAGGCTAAGAGTGAGAACGGGCAGGAGAGACGCGCAGATACTGCTGGCAAGGAGGCTTCTGATGAGAGCAACTAAGCGTTCCGGGGGCAGGAGGCGGACAGGAAGGAGAGCGCTGCCTGGCGCTCTGTGCATTGCTCTTGCCCTGACCCTTAACGGCTGCTCCTTAATGCTTACGGACTATACGCGCCCGGAACTGGAGAACGTGGCGACTTACGCACGCTCTCAGGAGTTTACGGGACAGCGCCTTGATAAGGATTTTTACACCCTCTTTGAGGATCCGGCCTTAAATACTCTCATGGAGCAGGCCCTGAAGGCCAATTTCGATCTGCGGGAGGCGTATTTAAACGTCACGCGGGCAGGTTACGAATTAGGCGCGGCGCGCACCAGTCTGCTGCCGGACGCTAACGCTTCCGCGGGAGCTAATCTTTCCCGTGATCTTTCCTCTTCGGACAGTTCCGACCGATCTTCGTCCTCTTCCTTAGGTTTAAGCTACGAGGTCGATCTTTTCTCCAGACTGGAAGCGGCCAGGCTCTCTTCCTTTGAAAATCTGAAGGCCACGGCCTTTGATTATCTGGCCATGCGTCTTTCCGTAATCTCCGGGGTGGGCAGTGCCTACTGGCAGTATGCTTATGCCCGTGAGGCTTTAGCTTTAGGCAAGGCGGAACTTGCCGACGCGCAAAAGCGCCTTGACATCGTAGGGGCGCGCTATCGCGCCGGAGCGGTGGACGGACTTGAGTATGACACCGCGCGCGTGGATTACCTTACGGTTAAGGAAAGCTATCAGAGCCGCGTGGAGGCTCTTGCCCATGCCCGTACCGCTCTTGACTACCTGTTAGGACAGGGCGCGGACAGGGAAGTGAACGTGAGCGCTCTCGATACGGCGCAGCTTCCCGACATCACGCTGAACGTGCCCGCGGCGCTTCTTGCCCGCAGGCCTGATCTCATGGCCGCCGAGGCGCGTTTAAGAGAGGCGTATTACAACGCCGACGAGGCCTCCCTTGCTTACTATCCGGTGTTTAATTTAAGCCTTAACGCGGTGGCCGGCGACAGTACCACCTTCGGGCGCTTTTTAAGCGATCCCGTAGGCTCGCTGGGTGCCGCTCTGACCTTCCCCTTTGTCAATTACGCCGATCTCTATTACGCCGAAAAGGCCTCTCTCGTGGACCGGGAGTTAGCGCAGCTTGCGTTTATCAACACCTATCTGACCGCGGTGCGCGAGGTCTATGATCTCTCCGAGAGCGTGGCCTATTACCGTGAGGTGATACAGACCACCGCCGACAGCTATGCACTGGCCCGCCGCAATTATGACCGTTACGCCGAGCGCTACCGTCTGGGAGCGGCCTCGCTTACGGATTTCCTTAACGCCTCGGACACGCTGCGCTCGGCGGCCATCGCCTATCTTGACTGCAAGCGGGGCCATTTAGAGGCCTTAATGAACCTCATGGTAGCCTTAGGCGGCGGACTTAATGAAGCCTCTCTTGAGGAGGTGCTCTCCTCGCTTGAGGACAGCGCGCAGCCGTAAAGATTTCTGATAATTCTTAAGGAGTAACAATGAGTGGTTTTAAGGTATTAAATCCTGAGGACTTTGGTTTAAATCCCCTGACCGACATTGCCGGACGCTGGTGGCTGGTCGGCGCGGGCAGGGAGGGCGATTACAACGTCATGACCGCCTCGTGGGGGCATTTAGGCTCGTTATGGGGGCGTAAGGCTGATACCGATCACCGCTGGGGCCTGCCCTCGGCGACCATCTTCATCCGTCCGCAGCGCTATACGCGGGAGTTTCTCGACAGGGAGGATTTCTTCACGCTTTCCATCCTGACACCTGAGTATCACCGCGATCTCGGTTATCTGGGCAGTCATTCGGGGCGTGAGGGCGACAAGCTCTCCCACACGGGCCTTACCCCGTACTTTGAGGACGGCATGGTGGGCGTTCAGGAGGCGGAGTACATCTTAAAGTGCCGCAAGCTCTATGCCGCACCGCTCAATCCTGATGGTTTCTGCGATCAGGAGATCAAGGCCTGGGCCTATCCCGATGCCGATTTCCACATCCTCTACGTGGGCGAGGTGGTGCAGCTTTTGGGACGCGTGGAATAGGGAAGGCACTGAAAACAGGCTAAGGAGGCGGCGGGCGTGCCCCTGCTGCCTTTGTGCCCGCCCATGAAAAAAGCGCCCGGAGGCGCTTTTTTCATGCAGGAGTGCTTTTAGTCGAGGAAGCCGCGTAAGCCTGCCGAGCGGCAGGGGTGGCGCAGCTTGCGCAGGGCCTTGGCCTCAATCTGACGGATACGCTCACGCGTCACGCCAAACTGACGGCCCACCTCTTCTAAGGTGTGATCGGAGGCCATGCCGATACCAAAACGCATCCTTAAGACCTGAGCCTCACGCGGGGGCATTTCCTCTAAGACCGCGTTGATGGCGTTCTTTAAGGACTCCGAAGTGGCAGCCTCAGCCGGCACCACGATCGAGCTGTCCTCAATGAAATCCCCTAAGTGCGAATCATCGTCGTCGCCTACCGGGGTCTCAAGGGAAATAGGTTCCTTGGCGATCTTCATCACCTTGCGGATCTTTTCCTCGGGAAGTCCCATTTTGGCGGCTAACTCCTCGGGAGTGGGCTCGCGGCCCTTTTCCTGAAGCATCTGCCTTGAAATGCGGTTTAACTTGTTGATGGTCTCGATCATGTGCACCGGAATGCGGATGGTGCGGGCCTGATCAGCGATGGAGCGCGTAATGGCCTGGCGGATCCACCATGTGGCATAAGTCGAGAACTTATAGCCGCGGCGGTACTCGAACTTGTCCACCGCCTTCATGAGGCCGATATTGCCTTCCTGAATGAGATCAAGGAACTGTAAACCGCGGTTGGTGTACTTTTTGGCAATGGAGATGACGAGGCGTAAATTGGCCTCCACCATTTCCTTCTTGGCCTTCTTCGCCATGGCGTCGCCCATCATGACGCGGCGCGAGAGCTCTCGCAGGCGTGCAATGGAGATCCCCGATTCCTGCTCCACTTCCTTTAAGGCAGTGACGCATTCCTCGATTTCGGCACGCTTTTCCTTAAGGCGCGCGGCATAGGCCTTCTTGGATTTACAGGCCTTGTCGAACCACGCCATGTCCGATTCCATGCCCGAGTCGGTGTAGCAGGCCTTGAGATCCTCGATCTTCATGCCGCAGCGGTTCACCGCGATCTCACGGATGCGGCGATCCTGTTTCTTGACCCTGTCCATCATGTCGTGCATCTGCGTGAGCAGTTTCTCAAGCTGCTGCGGAACTAAGCGGAAGGTCGAGAACATCTCGGCCAGCTTCTTTAATTCCTCGGCGTACTTACGCTCGTTGGTGGCGCCCTTCTTGTTACGGTAGGACATCATCTTGTCGTACTGCACGCGCAGCTCGGCAAAGCGGTTGCGGATGAGATCGGGATCAGGACCGTCAGAGTCGGCTGACGATGAGGCGCTGTCCTCATCTTCATCCTCGTCTTCGGCGGCGGCTTTCGCCTTCTTCTTCGTGCTCTTCTTGCCCTTGGCGGCAGGAGCCGGCGCGGGAGTTAATTCCTCATCCGCATCCTCGTCCCCGACGTCATCGAGATTTTCCACACTGTCGATATCCTCGGAAAGATCCTCGACGGACTCAACGGGTTCTTCTTCCTCAACGCTCTCGGCGCTTTCGGTCTTGACGGTAGTCAGACTGTCCTCGGCCAGGGGATCGGAGAAGCCCACCACGATATCGCCTAAGCGCAGCTCGCTGTCCGGCTGCGAGGCATCATCGACAAGACGGAACAGTTCTTCCATGGCCATCGGGTATTCAACCACGCACATCTGCACGTCGTTAGTACCCTTTTCAATGCGCTTGGAAATCTCAATCTCATCCTTGCGGGTGAGCAGGGAGACATTGCCCATCTCGCGCATATACATGCGCACCGGATCGGTGGTTCTGCCGATATCGACGGTAGAATCTAACTGATTGGCGACGGTTTCGACGTCTTCCTCGGCGGTCTGGGAACTCTCGTTTAAGAGAATGTCATCGGGATCGGGAGGTGTCTCGCAGACGTTGATACCCATGTCGATGAAGGTCTGGATAAAGACCGAGAGCTGATCGCCGCTGATGATGTCCGGGGGAATAAGATCGTTGATCTCCTCAATGGTAAGATAGCCCTGCTCCTTACCCTTGGCAATCAACTGTTTAAACTCGGTGCTAGCTGAACTGTGATCCATAAAAGAGCACTGCCTCCGTTGCCTGCGAAAGTGCGCTGTCGCAGGTAAGTTTGTCTAACCGGTAGATCCGGCACCATCGCTACCCGCTAAGGGGGTAATCCTGTTAACGGTTCTTAAAACCGTAACTTAAGGCCGCCATCTTCATTACATGGCGGCTCTCACCTAATTAATCAAGTTCCACGTCATCGGGGATGGCGGCATTGTGATACACGTTCTGCACGTCATCTAATTCCTCGAGGGCATCGACCATCTTTAAGAAACGGCTCGCGGTGTCCTTATCAAGGGAAGCCTCGGTGGAGGGAGTCATGGTGATCTCGGCGTTAGAGGGCTTGATATCCTTAGCCGTGAAGGCGTCCACCACGGCGGGGAAAGCCTCGGGGGTGGTGTAGACGTCCACGGAACCGTCCTCATTGCCCTGCACGTCGTCAGCACCGGCATCTAAGGCGATTTCCATGGCCGTATCCTCGGTCACGGCGACCTTGCCGTCCTCATCGGGGATGAAGTTGATGACGCCCTGCTTGGTGAAGAGATAGCCTACCGAGCCGGTGGAACCTAAGTTGCCGCCGAACTTGGTGAAGGCGTGACGCACCTCGGAGGCGGTACGGTTGCGGTTGTCGGTCATGCACTCGACCATGACGGCCGCGCCGCCCACACCGTAGCCTTCGTAGACGATGGTCTCGAGGTTGGCGCCCTCTCCGCCGCCCACACCGCGGTCAATGGCGCGCTTGATGGTGTCGCGGGTCATGTTCTGGGCTAAAGCCGAAACCACGGCCGAACGCAGACGCGGGTTGGAGGACTCGTCGCCGCCGCCCATGCGGGCAGCAGTGGTGATTTCACGGATTAACTTGGTAAAGACCTTGCCGCGCTTGGCGTCCTGAGCGGCCTTACGGAAACGGATATTAGCCCACTTGGAATGTCCTGACATTTTTATCTCCTGCAAATCAAGGCTACATTTAAAGCTTTACTCTTCATGGTCGGTAATGGCGATCGCCAGCTCTTCAAGCGCCTCGGGGGCCGCCACGTTGGGCGCGCCGGTCATGAGGCAGGCCGCAGCCGTGGTCTTGGGGAAGGCGATAACGTCGCGGATATTGTCCGTGCCGGTAATGAGCATGGTCAGACGGTCAAGACCAAACGCCAGTCCCGCATGGGGCGGGGCACCGAAGGACAGGGCATCGAGGAGGAAGCCGAATTTCTCACGGGCCTCGCTCTCACTGATACCTAAAACCTCGAAGACGGCCGACTGCATCTTGCCGTCGTGAATACGCACCGAGCCGCCGCCGGATTCATAACCGTTAATGACGATGTCATAGGCATCGGCGTAGACGCTCATGGGATTGGCCTTAAGCTCCTCGGGAGTCACGCGCGAGGGGGCGGTGAAGGGATGGTGCATGGCGGTAAGGCCGGCTTCCTCGGTCATCTCGAACATGGGGAAGTCAATAACCCACAGTGCTTTGTAACCGGCATGGACCAGACCGTGATCCCTGGCGGTCTTAAGACGCAGCGCACCCATGAAGGTCTGGGCGCGGACACGCTTGCCGCAGCCTATGAAGACGATATCGCCGGTCTTGCCGTCAGCGGCTTTTACCATGGCGGTAAGCTCTTCGGGGCTGACGTGCTTGGCGATGGAGGACTGCAGGCCCTCGGCGCCCTTGTCAAGATCATTGACCTTGATGTAGATAAGGCCGGAGGCACCTAATTTCTTCACGTAATCGGTATAGCCGTCAATTTCACGGCGGGTGAGCTTAGCGCCGCCGGGCAGAGCGAAGGCTACCACGCGCGAGGCCTCATCCTGAGCGGGCTCGGCTAAAACCTTAAAAGCGCAGTTCCTGACCACGTCCGAGAGCTCGTGCAGCTCGAAGTCGATACGTAAATCGGGCTTGTCCGAACCGAATCTGTCCATGGCCTCATCCCAGGTCATGACAGGGAGCGCGCCCAGGTCGTAATGGGCCACTTCCTTAAAGAGACCCACGATGAGCTCTTCCATCACGGCCCTGACTTCAGCGGAGTTCATGAAGGAGGTTTCCACATCAATCTGCGTGAACTCAGGCTGACGGTCGGCGCGTAAGTCCTCGTCGCGGAAGCACTTGACGATCTGATAGTAGCGGTCGTAACCGGCGATCATGAGCAGCTGCTTGAAAAGCTGCGGACTCTGCGGCAGGGCGTAGAACTTGCCGTGATGAATGCGCGAGGGCACCAGGTAGTCACGCGCGCCTTCCGGCGTGGCTTTGGTGAGCATCGGGGTTTCGATGTCCAGAAAGCCGTGGCTGTCTAAAAAGCCGCGCACATAACGGGTAATGGCCGCACGGGTGGTGAGCATCTTCACCATCTCTGGACGGCGTAAGTCCAGATAGCGGTAGCGCAGACGCTGCTCTTCGGTATTGTCCTGATTGAAATCAATGGGCAGAGGGGCAGATTTGTTGAAAATGGTCAGTTCCGTGGCGTACAGCTCCACGGCACCGGTGGCCTTATCGGCCTTGACCTGCTCCTCGGGACGGGCCTTGACCTTGCCCGTGACCTTAATGCAGTACTCATTGCGCAGGGCGGAGGCCGCGGCGTGGGCGTCCTTTTCATCGGGATCGAATACCACCTGCACCATACCGCTGCGATCGCGCAGATCGATAAAGGTAAGGCCGCCTAAATCGCGGCGGCGGTTCACCCAGCCGCAGAGGGTGACCGTTTGTCCGGCCAGGGCCGGAGAGAGCTCACCGCAATAGTGAGAACGCATGGACATAAAAGCCTCGGTAGACTTAGCGATAAAACGGTTAGGTTCTGTCCTTAAAGACAAAACGGCACGCAAGAAAGGAACGTCCTTTCCTGACGCGCACAGAAATCCAATATAAAGCAAGTTATTATAGCCCGAAGGGGGGCTTTTGGAAAGCTGTCCTCAGAGCGCCGTCACGTGTACAGCATGAGAATGCCGTCAGGCTTTTTTACGGATCTAAAGCGTTCAGTTTACATTCAGCTGTGCGTCTTTTGACGGTTAAGCGGAGCAGCTTTAACTGTTTTAGCTCTCATTTTTTGAGGCAGATCCAATGCCGGCGCAAAGAAATGTGGAAATCACCTAAACCGCGTTACAATAGACATGGGGTAATAAAGTGGTAGACAGGTTTTACTGCCGGCCCCACTGGTTTTTTAAAGCTCCTCCTTTCCGGGGATAGCTGTAAGTCACATGGTGAGTAAACGTTCCTTTCCCTGCCCAGGGGCAGGGAAAGGGCGTGACCGTGGTAAAAAAACACGGCTTTGATGAGACAGGTTTATGGACTGCGTGGGTTCTCAGTACAAGGCGGCGCGCTCGCTGCCGGAGATCATTGCCGACAGGATTATCGATCTCATTCTGGAACAGGGACTTAAGGAAGGGGACAGACTGCCCAACGAGCGGGAGCTGTGCGTCATCATGAAAGTGGGGCGTTCCTCGCTCAGGGAGGCGGTGCGCATGCTTTCCTCGCGCAATATCCTCATGGTCCGTCACGGCTCGGGTATCTATCTGTGCAATCACCCGGGGCTATCGGATGATCCCTTCGGTTTTACCTTTATCCGCGATAAGGCCAAATTAGTGAACGACGTGGCTGAATTTCGCATGATGGTCGAGCCGCGCATTGCCTCCATGGCCGCCTGCAACGTCACACCTGAGGCCGTGACCGCTCTGCGCCGTCTGGAGACGGAGGTGGAGAATAAACTGCAGCGCGGGGAGCCGCACGGGCGCGAGGACGCCGCCTTTCACGCCCTGATAGGCAAAATCAGCGGCAACCTCATCATTCCCAAGTTAGAGCCCATTCTCTGTAACGCCATCAATCTCTTTGCCAAGTTTTCAGACCGCAGGCTCACGCCCAATACCATTTCCGAGCACCGCGCCATTATCAGCGCCATCGAAAAGGGTGACTCCACCCTGGCGCATGACGAGATGATCATTCATCTGGCCAATAACCGCCGCTATATCGCTGCGCGCCTTGAAATGGAGCGTGATAACAGCGCAGGTGATCCCCTCGGGGTGATCGAGGATTTTGCCCTGCGTCCGAGTGCGGCCGTGGAAGATTAGCCTGAAGCTTAACCTTACATAAAATCACCTCATCCAGCAGTTTTGAGTAGGCTGCGCATACAAAAAACCCCGGCATAGCCGGGGCGCAGAGATCAGTCTAAGGGCTAAGTTACGGGATTAGTCCTTTTTCTTCTTGCCTTCTTTCTCACCCTTAGACACTTTATCCTTATCATTCCGGCTTTCTTTGGCGGAACTTTCCTTCGCGGATCTGGAGAGCTGCTCTTCGCGGCCCCTGGCAAAGAGAGAGGCCTCGAGCTGATCGAGATAAGTGTAGATGGCGATCTGCGAGCGCACTTTCTCGTCTCCCTGATTGTAGGGCACGTAGGCGTTCTTCTGATCGGCATCGATGATTCGGGCCTTCTGATTGTCGGCGCACTGAATGCGCAGCAGGGAGGTGATGCGCTCGCGTAACTGCGGATCGAGCACCGGCGCCCCGACCTCAATACGGTAGTCGAGATTGCGCGTCATCCAGTCGGCAGATGAGATGTAGAGCTCGGGATTGTTGTTATTGCAGAAGATCATGACGCGCGGGTGCTCGAGGAAGCGATCGACAATCGAGGTGATCTCTATGTTCTCCGAAAGGCCGGGAATACCGGGGCGCAGCGAGCACATGCCGCGGATGACGGCACGGATCCTGACACCGGCCTGAGATGCCTCATAGAGCTTTTCGATAAGCCCCTTGTCCACGAGATTGTTGACCTTTAAGGTGATATAGGCGGGGAAACCCGTGGAGGCGTACTGAATTTCGCGGTCGATCATGGAGTAGATACGCAGGCGCGCGTTTAACGGCGACACCAGCAGGTGCCGGAAAGTGGGGCGCGTGTACGGATACTCGATGAAGTCAAAGACGCTCTCAACCTCACGGGTTAACTCGGGGTTGCGCGTGAAGAGGGCGAAGTCGGTGTAGATCTTGGCGGTTTTTTCGTTGAAGTTACCGGTACCGATATGGGCGTAGCGGACAATCTCATTGCCCTCCTTGCGGGTGATAAGGCAGAGCTTGGAATGGATCTTTAAGGTGGGCAGACCGAACTGCACCTTGACGCCGGCGTCGGTGAGACGCGAGGCCCAGCGGATGTTGTTGGCCTCGTCAAAGCGGGCCTTTAATTCCACGACCACGGTGATGCGCTTGCCGTTATTGGCCGCGTCGATGAGGGAGTCGATGACGCGGGAGTTGGAGGCGACGCGGTAGATGTTGATCTTGATGGACTGCACTTTGGGATCATAGGAGGCTTGGCGCAGGAACTCGGTGAAGTACTCAAAGGAGTAGTACGGATAGTAAAGGAGCACGTCCTGACGCGAGATGGCCTCAAAGGGAGTCTTCGCTAAATCGAAGGCCGTCGAGGGGATGGCGTGCAGGTTGGGGTTCTCCATGTCATCGGTGCCCACCGAGGGGAAGGAGAGGAAGTCCTTGAAATTGTGATAGCGGTTGCCGGGCATCAGGGAGTCAATCTCGCTCATGCGCAGCTTGGAGATCATGAACTCCACCATGGGCTTGGGCATGGCGCTGTCATAGGCAAAACGCACCGGCATGGCGTTGAGACGCTGCTTTAAGGACTCGGACATGTTCTCGAGGATGGACTTGTCCACGGAGCCTAACAGATCGTACTCGGCGTCGCGGTTCATCTTGATGGAGTAGGCCTCGATCGAGGAGTACTCGAAAAGACCGGAGAAGATGTCGTCAAGGCCGATGCGGATGACGTTGTCAAGGAACATGAGCGTGGTCTCGCCCTCGTCGGAGGGCATACGGATAAAGCGCGGTACCACGTCCGAGGGGATCTCGATTAAGGCGTAATTGTCGGAGCTCTTCTTGCCGCCGCTCATCTTGACGAGCAGGTAGGTGTACTGATCCTTTAAGAAGGAAATGAGATCGATATCCTCGGTGATGATCACGGGATTAATGTGCTTTAGGACGTGACGGCGGAAATAGGTCTGCACCCAGCTGCGCTGCGCGGAGGTGATTTCGGTCTCATCGCGCAGATAGATGTGGTTTTTGGCCAGCTCTTCAAGGACGGTGTGATAGACGCGGTTGTGTACCTTCTGATACTCACTGGCGGCATTCTGCACCTTTTTTAAGAGGGAGGCGGCCTCGGCACCCTTGCCCAGATCCTTATTGATGATCGCCTGACGCTTTAAGTCCGCCACGCGCACCTTGAAAAACTCGTCCTGATTGTTGGAGTAAATGCCTAAAAAACGCACTCTCTCAATCAGAGGCACGGAAGGATCGGCCGCTTCCTGAAGCACGCGTCCGTTAAAGGAGAGCCAGCTGATTTCCTTAGGTACGTAAAGTTCCATCATCTATATCCCGCTAAAAAATTGACAAACCAACGCGCATTATAAACTCTCTGTGTAAAAGACTTGTGAAGTTCTGAAAAAAGCGCATGAAAATGCACTTTCCCGTGAGGAAAAGTGCATTTTTTTAATTGGGCGCTAAGCCTTTAAAAAACGGAGGCTGTCAGGCGAACTTACGCTTAAGCCAGGGTTTCACGAACTTCATGATTAAAGGCGAGAACCACAGGCAGAGAGTGATGATACCTAAGGTCGCGGAGATGGGACGGTCGAAGAAGGAGAGTAAATCCCAGTCGGACTTGATCATCGACTGCATGAAGGTGTTCTCAAGCATATTGCCAAGGACGAGGCCCAGGATGCAGGGGGCCACGGGAATGGAGTGCAGGAGCATGATAAAGGCCAGCACACCAAAGCCCACCATCGCCATCACGTCAAAGTGGGTATTGTTGATGGCGAAGGCACCCACGATGCAGAAGCCCACCACTAAGGGATAGAGCACGTGCTGCGGTACGTAGAGCACGCGCGTGGCAAGGCGGATGGCCAGATAGCCTAAGGGCAACATCAGCAGGTTGGCCAGAATGAAGACGAGGTAGATGGCAAAAAGGAAGTCGGGGCTGTTGGCAAAGAGGTTGGGACCTGGCTCCAGACCCTTCATGAAGAGCACGCCGATGACGATGGCGGTGATGGAGTCACCGGGAATGCCGAACACAAGGGCGGGGATGAAGGCACCCGAGATGGCGGCGTTATTGGCCGAGGTGGCGTTGGCGATCCCTTCAAGCGATCCCTTGCCGTATTCCTCGGGGTGCTTTGAGAACTTTTTGGCGATGCCGTAGCAGATCCATGCGGCGATGTCGCCGCCGGCCCCAGGGAGCACGCCGATACCGGTGCCGGTGAGCGTCGAGCGGATGAGCTGACGCCAGATCTTCTTAATCAGCGCTCCGATGCCGGTGAAAAAGCCCTGCGTCTTCATCACAAAGCGTTCCACGGCGGATTCCTTCACGGCGACGTTTTTGAAGATCTCGGCGATACCGAACATGCCGATCATGGCCGGGATGAAGGAGAAGCCCTCAAAGAGCTCCGGCCGGTCGAAGGTAAAGCGCGGGAAGCCCAGGGTGATGTCAAGGCCGATGCAGTTGATGAGAAGGCCTATCAGAAGCGAGATAAAGCCGCGCAGCGGTGAGCCTGCCGAAATCAGTACGGCACAGGAGAGGCCGATACAGGCTAACCAGAAGAACTCGTAAGAGGAGAACTGCAGTGCCACCTCGGCAAGGACGGGAGCCATGGAGAGCAGAATGAGCGACCCTACGAGGCCGCCCAGAACCGACATCACCAGATCAACGCCGAGCACCTTTGCCGCGTCGCCTTTTTTGGCGAGGGCATAGCTGTCATCGCAGTAAGCTGCCGAGGAGGGGGTACCGGGGATATGCAGCAGGGTGCCTGGCAAATCGCCTGAGAAAATGGCCATGGCGGACATGGTGATAATGGAGGCGATGGCCGGCACGGCGGGCATATAGAAGGTAATGGGCACGAGCAGGGCCACGGCCATGGTGGCGGTGAGACCTGGCATGGAGCCGATGAAAAGTCCAAAGAGGCCCGAGCCCACGATAACCATTAATACCTGGGGATCAAGCAGCAGATCAAGGCCCGCGGACATAATTTCCAGTGTGAACATGCCGCCTCCTTAGAAATAGATAAGACCTTCAGGCAAAGGCACCAGAAGGCCCTTGGCGAAGATGAGGTAAATGCCGACCGAACCTAAAACCGCGATGATGACGGCGGGTACGGGCCGCGTCTTCAGCAGCAGGAGCAGCACGAGGAGAATGACTCCCATGGTGATGAGAAAGCCTAAATACTCCACGGCGTAAACGTAAAAGACCACCGAGAGGAAAGTGGCGGCCATATTGATTAGCCCGCCCTTTCTTAAGTCCATGACTTTGGTGAAAAGCCGGCGGTGTTCCTTATCCTTAAGACCGCGGATGGCCAGGGCAAGACCACACAGGGCAAAGAGCGCGGAGAGCACCATGGGGAAGAGGGCGGGGCCGGGTTTTCCGTCCAGCTGCGAGGGGAAGGTGCTGGAGTGGATACACACGGCGATGCCGATCACCATGATGATAATACCCAGCACGGTATCGTGAATGCGCATGACAAATCCTCAAAAAAGTCCCCTTGCGGGGACTTTTTAAGTAAGACTGAAAAGATTTAGCGGGCGAGGCCTAAGGCTTTGATGGCATTGCCTAAGTCAGCGTCGGATTTCTCCATGAACTTGTAGAAGTCCGCACCCTCGACATAAGTGGCACCGAAGCCGCGCTCCTGCATGAATGTGGTGAACTGCGGATCGGAGGCAGCCTTCTTGATGGCGGCAGTAAGCTTTGCCTTGATGTCATCCGGCGTGCCCTTGGGAACGGCAAAGCCGCGCCACGTGCCGATGGAGACATCCACTCCTAGTTCCTTTAGGGTCGGAACGTCCGGATACTTCGGATCACGCTTATCGGCCATGACGGCTAAGGGGATGGCCTTGCCGGTCTGATACATGGTGGCACACTCCGAGAGCTGCGCGAAGGCGGCATCCACGCCGCCGGCTGCCATCTCCTTCATGGCCTCGGCCGCGCCGGAGGTCGGGATCCAGGTGATGGCGTTAGTGGGCAGACCTAAGGCGGTTAACCACTGACCCATGGCGATGTGCCAGATACCGCCCACCGAGGTGGAAGCGGCGCGCACCTTGCCTGGGTTATCCTTGATGTACTGCACGAACTCTTCATAGGTCTTGTAGGGAGCAGTGGCGCTGATGGTCACGGTGGCCGCGTCGAGGTTGACGAGAGCTAAGGGCTCAAAGTCGGCGTAGGTGATCTTGACGGCGGGATTCTGCCAGTGGTTCATGGCCAGTTCCGCAGTTACCTGGCCTATGGTATAGCCATCGGGTTTTGCGCGCATCAGCGAGGAGAAGGCGATATTGCCGCCGCCGGTCTGATTGACGACCTTGATGGGCTGGCCTAAATCCTTTTCCATAATGCCGGCAATCATACGGGCCACGGCATCGGAACCGCCGCCAGCTCCCCAGGCGCAGAGCATGGTAATGGAGCGCTGCGGATAAGCGTCATCCGCGGCAGAGGCGGTGGATACGGTACCAAACGTCAGGACGGTGGCGGCTAAGGCCGCGGCCAGAATTTTCCTGCATCCCATAAAAAACTCCTTTTGTTCTGAATCTGTGACTGAAGCCCCGTGGGCGCAGGGCCTCCCATCTGACGGTCATTGTAAAAAGGGCTGTGTCTGACTGTCATGGAAAAATGTTCAAAAGTGCTGCCTTCCTTACAGTTTTGATTAAAAAAACATGGGTCTGCTCAAGTTTTCAGGGAAAATGCGGCCAGGAGATCAGATCTCTTTGCCTCTGCGGGAGAGCGGGGAGTGGTGCGGGCCCATGCTAAAATGTGTCTCCGATTAAGAGGAGCTTTTATGAGTGACCAATCTGACTGGAAAAAGGATCTTCCCCCCTGGCTGCCTGGCCGTAGATACGCGCTGCAGGGCGGTTATGACTCGTTAATGGAGATCATTTCGAGGCTCGCCGGTACAGATGCGAGGAAAATGATGGTTCCTCCTGAACGGCGCGAGAGCCTGGAGGAGATGCGCAGGCGTGAGGCGCACGAGGTGGCGGTGGAGCTGGAGAAAACCCGCAAACAGCAGAGACAGGCGTATATAGATAAGGTGCACAGTGAGGGGCGCATCGAGGCGCGCTGGACCTTTCAGTCGCTTACCGAGGATGCCTTAAACCGCGACGCCATCACCTATGCTAAGACTTTTGTCCGGACGACCTATCAGAAGAATAACAGTGAGGAGCCCAAGCTATTCCTGCTCTTCGGGGCCGAGGGCACGGGGAAGACCGTGATCTGTAACGCCATGGCCAACGCCTATCTTTCCGCCGGGGTGCGTTCCGTGCAGTTAGTGCCTTTTGAGGCGATCCGCAATGCCTGCATGTTCTTCCGCGAAGAACTGCGCGGGGAAAAGGAGGCCCGCGATCGCGAATGGGAGACCTACTGTACCTGCGACATTCTCATGGTGGACGGGCTGTGCAGTAACCGCGAGGGACTGACCCTTTATGATCAGCGTATTTTCTCCAATCTGCTGCGTACCCGCTATCAGCTGCGTCTTCCCATGGTCATCACCACCACGGCCCATTACGCCGGAGGTATGCAAAAGGCGGTGGGCGAGTACGTATATGAGTCGATCCGCGAGTATGAGGTACTGGCAATGACGCTTGCGGGCAACAGCCGCCGTAAACCCATTCAGCTGCGCGGTCAGAGGGTGTTTTAATGGTTATCATGGCCTTTGATTTCGGCACTTCCTCCATTGGCGTGGCGGTGGGCAATACTTTTCTGGGCACTGCGCAGCCCCTTACGTCCCTAAAAGCCAGTGACGGGGTGTGTTCTGAGGAGAGTCTTAAAAGTCTCATCAGGGAGTGGCGTCCAGCGCACCTCGTGGTGGGCCTGCCCCTGAACATGGACGGTACGCGCATGGAGCTCATGACGGATAAGGCCGAAGCCTTTGGGGCCTTTTTAAGGGAGGTGACAGGGCTTGACGTGGTGTTTAAGGATGAGCGTCTCACGACTAAGGACGCTAAGGCGCTCATTTTCGAGCGTGAGGGCTTCAGGGCACTGAAAAAGGGTAAGGGACGCATCGACGCGGTGTCGGCGGCCTTAATCCTTGAGGGCTATTTTGAGGAGCAGGGACTTAACTAGCCCTGCTCTTTTGGTGCACAGACAGGCGTCCCTTCACTCCGGGGGGCTGACTTTTGCCTTTTCGTATCCGGAAGTTGCCTTTTCGTCCCGTAAGAGAAGATCAGGCAAAACTCTTTTCTTCTTCATGTCTAGACTTAACGCGGGTTCGGTGACCCACTGACATGACAGAGGAAAAAACATGGACTGGACGGAAGGTTACGTAACCGATCTGCTGTATACCTACGGTTTTTACCAGGAGCTCAATCCCTTAAACGCGCGCTTTCTAAGTCTCGTGAACGGGATTGCCTGCAGGAAGGAATTTAAGACCGCCTGTGAGTTAGGTTTCGGTCAGGGCATGAGCGTTAACATTCACGCCTGTGCCTCTAAGACGGACTGGTATGGCACGGACTTCAATCCCTCACAGGTGGATTTTGCAAGAACCCTGGCCTCTGACAGCGGTTTTAACAATTTTTGGCCAGAAGTCTCCACCTTCTGTAAGGTGGAGATGAATGGCCCGCGGTTGATAAAAACAGGGGATATAGTAAAATAGAACCCGGGTTTTGTTCAGGAA